>DALYNO010000076.1:0-11233 GCA_031975295.1 Anaerocolumna sp.
ATTCTAAGGGACAAAGACTTCAATCTCTGCGATACCACCCGTATTGGTGTAAAAACACCCACTCTGTTTGTATACTATCATATACACCCCGTTGATAACGGTTGGGGTTCCCGTTGACGTCTACTTCCTAATTAATAAAGGTTTCAAGCCACCCTCACCAGTCCATTCGGTAAATTCATAAGATAAAATGCATCTTGCCTGTCGTTCTTCCACCATGTAACGACTCTCTGTAAGGCTTTCCTCTACTTACTTCTCTTGTTCATCGGTTTAATGCGTTAAATTATAATTATAGTATACTATTATCTATTATTTGTCAATATAAAATTTTAATAATATTTACTCATATGATGATACCCGGGTCAAGTAGCCCACCTATTATGTAGGTTGGAGCTATTTGAACCGGGCATCATACGAACTATTAATCTAGGTTAAATTCTGTTTTACTTACATCCGTATCTCTTACTTTTTTACGTAATTCCAGCACTAACCCAGGAGATACTGATAATTCATCAATGCCAATATTTAAAAAGAACTCTGTTAATGCTAAGTCTGCTGCCAACTCACCACAAATCCCCACCCAAATTCCATTTTTATGAGCATTATCTGCAACTAATTTTAACATTCTAAGTATTGCTAAGTGATGTGGATTGTAGAATTCATCCAGTTTTGGATTTTGTCTGTCAATTGCAGTTGTATACTGGGTCAAGTCATTTGTACCGACACTAAAGAAATCTACTTCTTTTGCTAACAAATCACTAATCATGACTGCTGCAGGAGTTTCTATCATAATACCTAATTGGATATTTGCATTATAATTTATCCCAAGCCCAGACAGTTCTTCTTTTACTTCCTTCACTATTTCCTTTATTTCCTTCACTTCTTCTACAGATATTATCATAGGAAACATTATAGAAATATTTCCATAAGCGGATGCGCGATACAAAGCTCTTAACTGGGTTTTAAATATATCTTTTTGACTAAGGCAGATACGGATAGCCCTGTAGCCCATAGCAGGATTTTCTTCCTTGGGCAAATTAAAATAATCTACTTGCTTATCTGCACCTATATCTAAAGTTCGAATAATTACATTTTTACCAGCCATACTTTCCGCTACATATTTGTAGATAGAAAATTGCTCTTCTTCTGTAGGAAATGTATTTTTTTCTAAATACAAGAATTCACTGCGGAACAATCCAATTCCACCAGCATCATTTTGCAGTACTGCTCCTATATCAGTAGAGTTACCGATATTCGCATATATTTTAACTTTTTTACCATCCAAGGTAATATTCTCTTTGCCTTTTAATTCTTGTAATAAAGTTTTATTTGCATTAACTTTTTGTTGCTTTGCTTCCATTTCTTTTTTGGTGTTTTCGTCTGGATCAATGTAGACGGTTCCGGTAAAGCCATCTACAATTGCATATTTTCCATCATATTCTTTGGTTAAGGCTGCACCAATGCCAATAACGGCTGGTATATTCATCGTACGTGCCAAAATAGCAGTATGGGAATTAACTGAACCAACTCTTGTTAGAAATGATAATACCTTCTCCTTATCAAGTTGTATGGTTTCGCTTGGAGCCAAATCGTTTGCAGCAATAATCACTGGTTCTGCTAAAAATAACCCCTTATTTTCTTCATCACTTAAATTACGTACTATCCGCTCTGAAATATCTAGTACATCAGCTGCACGTTCTTTCATGTATTCATCATCCATACTGGAAAACATCTGTGAGAAATTATCACCTGTTACACCTACAGCATATTCAGCATTCACGTTTTGTGTCAGTATAATATTCTTAATGGAGTCTAAATAATCCAGATCATCAATCATCATTTGATGTACCTGTATAATTGCTGCATTTGCTTCACCAACCTCAGCCAATGCTTTCATATATAGAGAATCTAATTGCTCAATTGAAATTTTTCTAGCCAAATCTAATCGTTTGATTTCCTCATCTGGATTCTCAATCTTATAACGTTTTATTTTTTCTGTAGATTTTTTCAAAAATAGAATTTTCCCAAAAGCAATTGCGTTATATACACTTTTACCACTTAAAACTATCATAAGTGCCTCCTTTATAGGTTAGTTTCGAAAAAATGCTTCATAGCTTCTAATGCTGCATCTTCTTCTTCTCCCTCTACTAAAACAGAAACTAAATCACCATTTTTAACACCTAAGCCCATAATTCCAAATAATCTTTTTGCTTCCGCAGATTTATCTCCTTTTTTTATCTGAATGACTGCATGATATTTACCTGCTTCTTTTGCTAATAAACCTGCTGGTCTTGCATGAATTCCTAGTTCATCTTTAATTACATAATCAAATTGTTTCATTTTCGTCTCCTTTTGTTATCTTTCGTTTTATTTTCTTATTAATGTAAAAAGTACATCTTTGGCCTTTATATGATCTTTGCCTGCTACTTGAATACTTTCATACTCATCAGTGTTGGTTACTATAATTGGCGTAGAAATTGAATATCCTTCCGCTTTGATTTGGTCCATATCAAATTCCACTAATAAATCTCCAATATTAACCGTATCACCTGTATTAACATAAGTTGTGTAATGCTTACCATTTAATTGGACCGTATCAATACCGATATGAACTAGTATTTCAACTCCTTCATTGGAGGTTATACCAATAGCATGTTTTGTCTCAAATACTGTAGATACGGTTCCCATAACTGGTGAAACTGCACTTCCTACCGTAGGTTCAATTGCTACACCTTGTCCTAACATACCGCTTGAAAATACATCATCTTTCACATTGGCTAAATCCATTACATTCCCTTCCAGAGGAGAATATACAGTTATAGGTGCATTTTCATCAGATATTCTACTTTTAGTTGTTTGATTTTTAGATTCGTCTTTTCCTAAATCCCTAGGCTTTAATTCTGTTTTTACTTGTGGTGCATCATCTATAGGATCTGTAACTGTATGATTATTGTTAAGATAATCTTCCAGATTAGATTTTATTACTGTTACTCTCGGTCCATAAATGACTTGAATTCCATTGCCTTTTTTGATAACCCCTGCTGCACCACTTTTCTTTAATAAATCATCATTCACTTTATCAGCTTGATGAACAGTAATTCTGAGTCTTGTAGCACAACAATCCACATCGCTTATATTTTCACTACCACCTAAACCGGATACGATAAGTGTTGAGGTCACATCTGTATTTTCAGTATTTACGGGATTTTTCTCATTCCCTTTTTTAGATTCCTTTGCAGCGTTTACATCTGCTCTCGTATATAATTTAACCTCTTCATCATCATCATCCCTACCAGGGGTTTTAAAGTCAAACTTAAGTATTAAGAATTTAAATAAGAAGTAATAAACAATAAAGTATACGATACCAACGAGAACAATATTAATCCAATTGGTTTTCGCATTTCCCTGCAATATACCAAATAAAAACATGTCTATAAATCCGCCTGAGAAAGTCATACCTACACCTACATTTAAAATATGCATCAGCATATAGGATAATCCCGCTAAAATAGAGTGTATGACATATAGGATAGGCGCTACAAATAAAAATGTAAATTCCAGAGGTTCCGTGATACCTGTAAGCATTGATGTTAAAGCAGCTGATAACAATAAACCACCGACAATTTTTCTTTTATTAGGTTTAGCACAATGATACATAGCCAAAGCTGCACCGGGTAAACCAAAAATCATAAGAGGGAATTTACCAGACATAAATCTAGTAGCTTCCACATTAAAATGTGTAATGTCTTTTGCACCTAGTTCTGCAAAGAATATATTTTGTGCACCTTCAACTAACTGACCATTTATTGTAGCGGTACCACCAACCGCTGTTTGCCAAAAAGGCAGATAAAACACATGATGTAAACCAAAGGGTATCAGAGCACGTTCCATAATTCCATAGATCCATGTACCGGCGTAGCCAGAACTTCTTACTAAATCACCTACAGCATAAATACCATTTTGAACCACTGGCCATACATAATACAATAAAATACCTACCAGCAGATAAACTACTGAGGATATGATGGGAATAAATCTTGTTCCACCAAAAAATGATAATACTTGCGGTAGTTGAATCTTATAAAATCGGTTGTGTAATGAAGCAACACCTAAACCTACAATAATACCTCCAAAAACACCGATTTGTAATGAAGTTATACCCAGAACAGATGTGGTGGACCCTGCAAGCATTGCATCAGCACCGCCATGAATCTGTATTAATGCGCCAATTGAGGCATGCATTACAAAAAATGCAATAGCACCTGAAAGTGCAGCTACCTCTTTTTCTTTTTTTGCCATACCGATTGCAACACCGATTGCAAATATAACTGGTAAATTTGCAAATACGATATCACCAGCTGCCTTTAATACTGTTAGAATGGCATAAGCAAACGTACCTGGACCCATTATATTTGTTAAATGATAGGTTTCTAACATCGTTTCATTGGTAAAGGATCCACCTATACCTAAAAACAGACCTGCTATAGGTAATATTGCAATTGGCAACATAAAAGATCTGCCTACTCGTTGTAGTACTCCAAAGATCTTATCTTTCATTTCATCTTCCTCCAGCATTTGTTCGTATTAAATAGACTCCTGTTAGTGTTTCATAGGATAAAGGTTACTATACAGACTTTTTTATTATATGGAATTAATTTCCCAATATAATAATAGAGATTTTATACAGTAGAGATAAAATTGCATAAAAAAAGACCTAATTATCCCTAATTAGGTCTTGCCTGCTTTACCAGTCACAATCCATTTAATCATTCATAGTTATTCTTTTAAGATGTATGGTTAAAAACATCAACTCTTCACCGGTTAATTCGCGATGAAACTTTTCCTTAATATACTGATTAATTCTTTCCGCACATTGATAATCTGCATTATAATTTGACTTTATCATTTTTTGTAACTGAAAGTCCTCATCTTTTACCGTTTTGTTTTGAAATAGTCTTTGACCGAAATATTTCAAATGGGTTATAAAACGTTCATAATGTAAGGAGTCTTCATCAAATTTCATTTGATAATAATCTTTTGTTATATCAAGAATTTCATGTATCAAAGTAGTAATTTGCATCATATCACTCATCTGCGTATCCAATTCTGCATTTACGATATGAAGTGCAATAAATCCTGCTTCATCTTCAATTAATCGTATACCTAACTTTTCTTCAATCAAATCCAGTGCATGTAATCCTAACTGATATTCCTGATTGTAGAAATTCTTAATTTCCCATAGAAGAGCATTTGTATACTCAAGCTTAAGGAGCTTTCTCTCAATTGCAAAACTCAAATGGTCTGTTAAAGTAATGTAAATATTGTCATTTAACCTTTTCTTTAAATTCTTTTTAATTACTTCAATTATTTCTGTACACACTTGAATATGCTCTAGAGGTATATCATCAACTAAGGTCTGTAGTTTGTTTAAGGTGTTTTTCGATGACATGCTATAGACTTTTTCTATCTTATTATCATCTATCTCATCATTACTCTTCTTTTGAAAACCAATTCCTGGCCCCCTTAGAATAATTTCGTTTTTATTTTCATCGAAGGAACTCACAAAATTGTTATTAATTACCTTTGTTATTTTATACATACTTGTCCTCTCAATTAACCTACTTTAGCGCGAAAAGGAAGTAAATAAGAACATGTATTTAATTTATATCATTTATTATTACAACAAATAAATAAATCCATAAATTAAAAAAACCAACTTAGTAATTAATTCTACATTACTTAGTCGGTCTTGCCTGCTTTACCAGTCACAATCCAAAATATATTTTACTGTTTGATTTTAACACGACATGTTTATTTTTGTCAACATTATTATATCCATTGAATCAAAAAATAATTAAATAAGATTCATTTTTATCTATATTGCTCAAGAAAATGTCTTTCATCAAAAAAATGAGGAATAGCATGTGATAAAACAGTATCTATTCCTCAGGATTTTACATGACTTATTTTTTCTTTGTTTTACCAAGATATGCTGCTTTTACTGAATCATCATTTAACAGTTCTGCACCAGTACCTTGGAGCGTCACTTGGCCAGTCTCCATAACATAACCTAAATGAGCAATTTTTAAGGCCAGATTCGCATTTTGTTCTACCAAAAGTATGGTCATACCCTCACTATTCACTGTTTTTATAATACTCATAATATCATTCACAATGAGTGGCGCAAGACCCAGGGAGGGTTCATCCATCATGATTACTTTTGGTTTACTCATAAGTGCACGGCCAACCGCCAACATTTGCTGCTCTCCTCCAGATAAAGTCCCTGACATTTGCCAGGACCGCTCTTCCAGCCTAGGGAACATTTTATATATTCTGTTAATATCATCCTCTAACTTATCTTTTCTTAAGTATCCGCCTATTTTTAGATTCTCAAGAACAGTTAAATTTGGAAATACATGACGTCCCTCAGGTACTAGTGTTATACCTTTCTCGACAATCCCATTACTTAAACTACCTGTAATATTCTCTTCATAAAAGTGGACAGTTCCACTCTCTGGTCGAACTAGCCCTGCAATGGTTCTTAGGATTGTACTTTTGCCTGCACCATTTGCACCGATTAATGTTACAATTTCACCTTCAGGAACACATAGACTTACACCTTTAACCGCTTTGATACCGCCATAGGAAATACTTAAATTATCTAATGTTAATATATTTTTTTTACTCATCTTCTTGTACCCCCAAATAAGCATCAATAACTCTTTGATTTGATTGTATCTCATCTGGTGTACCATGAGCTATTAATTTACCAAAATCCAATACATAAATTCGATCTGATATTTCCATTACCAAATCCATGTGATGTTCAATCATAAATACAGTTAAGCCAAACCTTTTTCTAATATCATGAATAAAAGCTGTCAATTCATCAGTCTCTTGAGGATTCATACCAGCTGCAGGTTCATCTAAGAGCAATAATTTCGGACCTGTCGCAAGGGCACGTGCAATTTCTAAATGTCTTTGCTGTCCATATGGTAGAGAACTGGCAATCTCATCCTTCACATCACGAAGTCCAAGAATATCCAGTAATTCCATAGTTTCTTTAGCCATTGTACGTTCTTCTTTATAATTTAGTCCAAGGGTTGCACTTAAAAAGTTCGCCTTTGCTCTCATATGTTTCGCAATTAAAACATTATCAAATACAGTTAAGTCTTTAAAAAGTCGAATGTTTTGAAAAGTTCTTGCTACACCTAGTTTGGTTATCAGGTCAGGAGTCTTTCTTAAAGACTTTGTATATTTTCCGGCATTTTCACCGGCATAAAGTTTTTTCATAGTCCCTTGAGGATAATTACTGGATATCAAATTATCTTCAAAGGAAACCAAACCATTGGTTGGTGAATATACACCTGTGATAACATTAAAGGCCGTTGTTTTACCAGCTCCATTGGGACCAATTAAAGATACAATCTCACCTTTCTTCACTTCTAAAGTAAGATTGTTTACAGCAACAACACCACCAAACTGCATGGTTACATCATTAACTTGTAATATACTATTTGCCATGGTTTAAACCTCCTTTTCCTGAGGTCTTTTTCTTAGGACTTATTAACCTTTTGCACCACTTGATAAATCCCTCCCAGGTGAATTCGTTCTTACCCATAATACCTCTCTGGTAGAATAATACAACAATCATGAGTAGTATTGAGAATATTACCATACGAAATCCTGTTCTAAATAGTGGAACCTGGAAATCTCCAATAAAGAGAGGTGCATCAAAGAATCTAAGCCACCATTCTTTACTTACAGTTACCAAAAGAGCGCCAATAACACTACCTGTTACACTTCCAATACCACCAATTACAACAATCAAAAGAATGTCATAAGTCAAGGAAATACTAAATGTTTTGGAGTCAATTGAGCGCATAAACATGGCAAGCATTCCGCCACTTACAGCAGAAAAGAATGAACCAATGATAAAGGATAATTGTTTATGTTTAAAAAGGTTGATGCCCATTGCTTCTGCCGCAATTTCATCTTCACGAATTGCTTTAAAAGCTCTGCCATAGGTACTACGTATTAATAAAACCATAAATCCGATACAAACCGCTGCAATGATAAAAGTCTGAATGATGGAAGAAAAACCTTCTATACGTTTTAGTCCATAAGAACCATTTGTGATTTTATCCATTTGAGGGCTTGCAATAACTGCTCTTATAATTTCAGAAAATCCCAGGGTTGCAATCGCAAGATAATCACTTTTTAATCTAAGTACAGGTAAACCAATTAATCCTGCAAATAAAGCACCTACTAAACCACCTGCAAATAAACCTAGATATGGAATGATTCCTTGTAACCATACAGGCCCGTTTTCTAATACCTCTTTGAAAGATAAGATTGCTGGTGATACACCACTCATATAATAAACCCCTTCAATACTGTCTAAAGGTATTAAGAATATTGCTGTTATGTATGCTCCAATTGCCATAAAACCTGCTTGACCCAAGGAAAAAAGACCTGTAAAACCAGTAACTAAATTCATAGATACTGCAACAACTGCCAAAATTATACCTTTTTGTAACACTGTATATGCCATACCAAACTGCCCTTTATTGGATTCTAGAACAATTAATAAGACAAAAACGAGAGCCAAAAGAATCAAAGAGTATATTCTCTTATTTATCTTCCTCATATGAACCCCTTTCCTATACCTTATCAATATTTTTCTCGCCAAAAAGACCAGTTGGACGGAATAATAATATAATGATTAATAATAAAAATGTAAATGCATCACTAAAGGTAGAATAACCAAGTGCTACTAATAGAGTTTCACAAATACCTATGATGAAACCACCAACTACAGCCCCTGGAATACTTCCAATACCGCCTAGAACAGCTGCTACAAAGCATTTTAAACCTGGTAGTGTTCCACTAAATGGTGTCACGGACATACGATCTGTGAAATATAAAATTGATCCAATGGCAGCTAAAAATGATCCGATAACAAAGGTTGTGCTAATTACACGATTGATACGAATTCCCATAAGTTGTGCTGTTTCAAAATCTTTTGATACCGCACGCATAGCCATACCAACTTTGGTATGATTAATTAAAAACATCAACCCTATAACAAGTACAATCGATAATACCGGAGTGATAAATGTAACTAAAGAAGCTGATACAGAACCAATATGGAATATTCTCTTTAAGAAAGGAATCTCTGGATATGCACGTGGAAGTGCGGTAAATAGATAGGTTGCTAAATTCTGAATTAAATAAGATACACCAATAGCAGAAATCATAATAGACATCCTAGGTGCTGATCTTAAAGGTTTATATGCACTGCGTTCTATGATTACACCTATCAGAATTGTAATCAGGCACACAACTGGGATAGCCACTTGCCAGGGCAGGCTTGACATAGCAAAAATCATAATGTATCCTGCCACCATAAATATATCACCATGCGCAAAATTTATTAAGCGAAGTATACCATAAACCATGGTATAACCTATGGCTATAAGGGCATATGCTCCCCCAAGAGATATACCCGTCAGGACATGTTGAAAAAATGTTGACACACTCATGTAAGTTCCTCCAAAATAATACGTTATTCGGTAATGCAATATAGACTGCCGCAAAATCTGCTGACAGTCTTTTTAACAGTTGAACCATTTCTTCCGGGACTGGTGCCAAATTAATTATTTCTTATTTATTTGGCACAGTCCTTCTGTAGATTCTATAAGGTTGTATGTACTACTCTCCAACTTTTACTGTTTTTAGGAATTCAAATGCTCCGTCTTTTACAATCTTAATAAATGCCATATCTTTCTTTGCATCACCATTTTCATCAAATGTAATGGAGCCAGTTACACCATCTAACTGAACCTTCTCAATTGCATCACGAATTGCAGTAGTGTCTGTGCTATTTGCTTCTTTAATTGCTTTTATTGCAACTAAGTAAGCATCATATCCAAGAGCTGAAACACCTGGTATAATTTCTGATTGTTTATTATCTGTTAAATATTTCTTAAAGCCCTCAACAAAGCTCTTAGCTTCATCATTTGCAGGGTCTGCTTCATCATAGAATGTTGACAATACAACACCTTCAGCATATTCACCTGCATTTTCAATAATTGTTGAATTCTCCCATGTATCACCAGCCATGATAGTTGCAGTAATACCAAGTTCACGGGCCTGTTTTATAATTAAAGGTGCTGTTGCTATAGAAGAAGGAGCAAATATAACGTCTGGATTAGCTGCCTTAATATTTGTTAAAATAGCTTTGAAATCTGTTTGATTTGTCTGGAACTGTTCTTGTGATATTATGGAACCTTTTCCTGCTAATTCTTCAAAGGCATTCACAAAATAATTACCAAGTCCGGAGGAGTAATCATCACCTAGCTGTGTAATTACAGCTGCTGTTTTAGCACCTGACTGAGAAGCATAATTAGCCATAACAGTTCCTTGGAAAGGATCTAAGAAACATACACGGAAGTAATAGTCATTACCTAACGTAACCTGGGGGTTGGTACAGGATGCTCCGATTGCAGGAATTTTAGCATCCAAAAAGAAATCTCCGGCCGCTATAGATACACCAGAACCATAGGAACCAAGGACTACACTTACTCCAGAGCTGATTAAACTTTGTGCTGCACTGATTGCTTCTGTTTTATCACTCTTATTATCCACTTCTACCAATTCAATATCATATGTAGTGCCATCAACTTCTACAGTAGGATATACTTGATTCGCATATCTCATACCCAAAACTTCCTGGTAGCCGCCTCCGCCATTTTCACCTGTTAACGGTTCGAAAACACCAATCTTAATAACGTTTTTACCGGTCTTGTTACCCTCGTTACTACCGGATGAACTAGCATCTTTTGTACCACAGCCACTTAACAAGCTTATTGCTAATACTGCACATAGGCCTAATGCTATTACTTTCTTTTTCATATAGATATCCTCCTTTTTGTCTTCCCACCAAAAACACTTGTCTTTAGCATCCGCGTGTCAAAGACATATGTCTTTTAATACTTTGACAGTATATCACTTTAGCAAAGTGACATCAAGATGTATTTTTAAAAACTCCAAAGTTTATATATTTTTATTTATTTCACAATATAAATTTGGTATTTATCACAACAAATCATTGTATATAAAGAAAAACAGCAAGTAGATAAAATCCAATGCATCTAGCTAGAATCTGATAAATATCATATATCAATGTAAATAGATTAACAAATGATATTGATATAATAAATGATACTAATTT
>DALYNO010000077.1:0-11176 GCA_031975295.1 Anaerocolumna sp.
TGAGAAGACCATACGAGCTGAAAAATTAACCTTCTTAGGGAAAGCACTAAAACCTTTGCCAGAGAAATTTCATGGTTTAAGTGATATAGACAGCTGTTATCGTTACAGGTATTTAGATTTGCTTATGAATGAAGATACCAGAGAAAGGTTCTTAATTAAATTCAATTTTATAAAAGCGGTAAGACGGTTTTTGGAGGATGAGAATTATATAGAAATTGAAACACCAGTCCTGATTAATAAGCCATCAGGAGCACTGGCCAGACCATTTAAGTCACACCATAATGCACTGGATATAGAAGTGTATTTAAGAATTGCACCTGAAACATATCTCAAGAGGGCTATTGTTTGTGGTTTTACTAAAGTATTTGAATTTGCAAGATGCTTTAGAAACGAAGGAATGGATACCACTCATTTACAGGATTTTACTATGCTGGAATGTTACAGAGCTTACTATAATTATAAAGATAATATGGAATTTACCCAGAGAATGCTTTGTACTTGTGTAGAGCAGGTTTTTGGTACTACCAAGGTTCAAGTGAATGATAGAACCATTGATTTCTCAGGTGACTGGCCCATTGTTACCTTTAGAGAACTTATATTAAAAGATTGTGGAATTGATATAGAAGAATTTAAAACAGCAAAGGAACTTAGAGATGAAATACTTAATAAAGGAATCACACTGGAATCAGAAACTGATTTTGATATACTTGGCAGAGGCAATTTAATAGACTTACTCTATAAAAAGGTAAGCAGGCCTAATATGATTGCACCAGTATTTTTAACAGAGCACCCCATATCTTTATCACCACTTGCTAGAGCAAATGATGAGGATAGTTCTTTAACAGATAGATTCCAGTTGGTGATCAATGGAGCAGAAGTAATCAATGGATATTCTGAATTAGTTGATCCCAAAGAACAGCAAAAACGACTGATAGAACAGGCAGCCTTAAATGAACAGGGGGATAGTGAGGCTATGGTAATGGATCAGGATTATATATCGGCAATGGAATACGGAATGCCACCTATTTCCGGCTGGGGCATGGGTATCGATAGGGTATTACAGGTGCTTACGGGAGTTGCAAATATAAAAGACAATGTATTATTCCCAATTATGAGACCCATTAATTAATAGTTGTAGTTGATATCCCGTTTCTTCTATAATAATGTGTACCATATAATTATAGAAGCTGATAATGGAGGATGTTGGGGTCAAATAGCCATAACTAATCTTACATCCTAGTAATTTGCACAAATCAGAAAGTCTTATGCTTTTCTTTCTGTTTGTGCAGCATGCTTAGGAAGTGTTTCGGTGGGGGCTATTTTAACCCCGGCATCAATTGTTAGTGTGTCAAAAAATATAGCTACAAGATACATATATGCGAATATATATTTTTCCTACTATATTCATGAGCAATTTGTGGCAAGGCATTTACACACGAGTCAGTCATGATATCTTTATATCCAAGCACCATCTAGTGTAAGAATCTGGCCATTTAAGTAGTCATGTCCATCAGCCAGCGAAAGAGTTAAGGCAGCTACTTCCTCAGTTTTTCCTAGCCTTCCGGCTGGAATTTCTTCTATTAGGGCAGAGTACTCATCTTCTGATAGGAAATGATTCATTTGAGTATCAATTGCTCCGCAGGCTATGGCATTGACTTGTATATTACTTGGTGCTAATTCTTTGGCAAGAGCTTTTGTAAAAGCGTTGACCCCGCCTTTGGTGGCAGAGTAGGCAGTTTCACAGGAGGCGCCTGTAATACCCCAGACAGAGGAAATATTAATGATTTTTCCAAATCTATTTCTAATCATTTGGGGAGCAAAAAGATTACAGGTATTAAATAAGGAAGTTAAATTTGTCTGCAATATTTTGTTCCATTCAGTTATGTTCATATCTGTTAATAATCCAATGTGGGATATGCCGGCGTTATTTACGATAACATCCACAGAACCAAAACGTTCCTGAACTAATAATTTTAGTTCCTTGACGGTTTCATAATCTCCCATATCACCTATAAATGTCATGCAGGAAGCAGACATGCGCTCTATTTCATTTTTAGTTTCCATTAATTCTTCTTGACTTTTAAGACAGGTAATGACTAGGTTATAACCCTCTTTTGCAAATGTTAAAGCAATGGCTTTACCAATACCCCTTGAGGCACCTGTTACCAATACTGTTTTTAGTTCCATAGAACAACCTGCTTTCTGATTTTTTCTTTATTATACCATAATGGGTCAAGGTGTGAGGTTAAAGCGAAGGCAATATACTTGTTTTTGCGCGGCTTCCTATGATATACTAGTTATGAATGAAGTGGTTAATTTATCCATTAACTTAAGAATTAACTACTTATTTTTTCATATATAGATGCAGCCACTTCCAAGTATAAAGAATTTAAGTAAGGCTACAATATATTTGACAGGTATATTGAAAAGGATGCTTCTAAGGAGAAGCGAAGGAGATTATGGATAAAAAAAGTATTAAAACTAAATTAACCCACTATTTACTTATTGTTGCTGGAACATTATTAATGGCGGCTTCTGTAAATTGGGTTTATGAGCCCTTAGAATTAGTAACTGGTGGTATCACAGGCCTTGCCATTGTAATTAAAAAATTAACGAGTATATGGATAGAGGATGGAGTACCTATATGGCTTACCACCATTGTACTCAATATACCATTGTTTTTGGCAGCTATTTTAGTAAAAGGTAAAACTTTTTTAAGAAACACACTTTTTGGTACAATCAGTTTAACAGCAGCTTTGTATCTGGTGCCGCCCATTCATCTAGTGTTTGAAGATATGATTCTTGCATCTGTATTAGGTGGTGTATTAGATGGAGTAGGACTTGGACTAATATTTGTATCTATGGCTTCTACTGGTGGCTCTGATTTGTTAGCCATGATTATTCATAAATATAAACCATATCTTTCAGTGCCCCAGATATTAATCGTAATTGATACCGTGATTATTTTAGCCGGTATTGTAAGCTTTGGTATTATGAAGGCTCTTTATGCAATTATTGCTGTATATATTCTCGCAAAAGTATCTGATGGTATTTTGGAAGGCCTAAAATTTGCAAAAATGGCTTATATCATTTCGGATAATTATAATGAAATAGCAGGTCAAATATTAATTCAACTTGACCGTGGTGTCACTGGTATTTCAGCTACGGGAATGTATTCTAATGCTGAGAAAAAAATGCTGTTTTGCGTGGTATCCAAAAAGGAAATAGTTAAATTAACAGATATAGTTGCTGGCATTGACCCAAAAGCATTTATCATTGTTAGTGATGCAAGGGAAGTTACAGGAGAAGGTTTTAGAGAATATAGACAGTAATTTTCCTGATAAATAAGTGATATATCGGTAAAAGTACTTATTTTCAAAATGAATATACAAATTATACAAAAGGGTAAAATTTAATTTGTTAAAATGGGATATGGCTTTCAAAGTGCTAATAGTGTATGATTAGTCATATAGTAATAGTACAAGATAGAGTTTATTAATGACATACACATTTAGGGAGGAATTAAGAAATGGCAAGTTTATCTTTGAAAAATATTAATAAAACATACCCAAATGGTTTCGTTGCAGTTAAAGATTTCAGTCTTGAAATTGCAGACAGAGAATTCATCATCTTCGTAGGACCATCTGGTTGTGGTAAATCTACTACACTACGTATGATCGCAGGCTTAGAAGAAATTACAGCAGGTGAATTATGGATCGGTGAAAAATTAGTTAATGATGTTGAACCTAAAGACAGAGATATCGCGATGGTTTTCCAGAACTACGCTTTATATCCTCATATGTCTGTTTATGATAACATGGCTTTCGGTCTTAAATTAAGAAAGACTCCTAAAGACCAAATTGAAAAATTAGTTCGCGAAGCAGCTAAAATCCTTGATATTGAACACTTATTAGATCGTAAACCTAAGGCTTTATCCGGTGGTCAGAGACAGCGTGTTGCCATGGGTCGTGCTATCGTTCGTAATCCTAAAGTATTCCTTATGGATGAACCTTTATCAAACCTTGATGCTAAACTAAGAGTACAGATGCGTATCGAGATCTCTAAGTTACATCAGAAATTACAAACAACAATTATCTACGTTACACATGATCAGACAGAAGCTATGACACTTGGTACAAGAATCGTAGTTATGAAAGATGGTCTTGTTCAACAGGTAGATTCTCCTCAGAACCTTTACAATATGCCTAACAACTTATTTGTTGCTACATTTATCGGTTCTCCTCAAATGAATATTATTGAATCCACAGTGGTTAAATCCGGTTCTTCCGTAGCTTTAAAATTCGGTTCTAACTCAATCGTATTACCAGAAGCAAAAGCTAAAAAATTAATCGATGCTGGATATGAAAATAAAACTGTTATCTTGGGAATTCGTCCTGAAGATGTAAAAGATGAAGAAATGTTCATCAGCAGCTCACCTGACAGTGTTGTTGAAGCAACTGTAAGAGTATACGAATTATTAGGTGCTGAAGTTTACTTATACTTCTCCGTAGATAATTTTGATGTTACTGCAAGAGTAAATCCTCGTACAACTGCTAGACCTGGCGATACTATCAAAGTTGCATTTGATTTAGCAAGACTTCATGTATTTGATAAAGAAACTGAACAAGTAATTTTACACTAAGAATAACATGAATAATATAAATGTGGGAATACAGTTAGCTGTATTCCCATTTTTTTTCTTATAGAGTATTTGTTCTAATAAAACCAGGTTCACAGGTAAATGTTTGGTATTATTTATGATACAATTGATTCAGTTGGAAAATTTCCAATAATAAGATGATAAATCAGGTAGACTGCTCTGTTTTATAATTATCTAATTAGAAAATAAAATATAATAATATAGAAATGGGAAGACTCTTAAAGGATTAACATGTGAAAAGCATGTCTGTTACAATTAAAACGAGTTTTTTTGGAAGGAAATTAATATGGGTGACTTGATGATATAGTTTATTAAATAAACTATATGTGATTTATTCGTATTTAATACAATTGTACGAAAAGATATATTAAATTTCTATTAATTTAGTTTACTTTCTACGAAAACAGTGCTAAAATATCAACTATAAAATTTAATAATTGAAAAAATTAATAAATATAAAAAAGGAGTGGACAAAAATGATTTCCAATCAGATACTACAGAATACCCTGGAAGGACTAAAGGCTATAACAAGAGTTGATTTGTGTGTTATGGATACAGAGGGTAAAGCTTTAGCAGCTACTATTAACAATGCAGATGAATATGAACATGCTGTATTGGCTTTCGTTGAATCACCTGCAGATAGTCAGGTTTTACAAGGATATCAATTCTTTAAGGTTTTTGATGAACATCAGTTAGAATATGTTATATTAGCGAAAGGTGACAGTGATGATGTATATATGGTAGGTAAGATTGCATCCTTCCAGATTCAAAACCTACTTGTTGCTTATAAAGAGCGTTATGACAAAGATAACTTCATTAAGAATCTGTTACTTGATAACTTATTATTAGTTGATATTTATAATAGAGCTAAAAAGCTTCATATTGAAACAGATGTAAGAAGAGTTGTATTTATTATTGAAACGAAGAATGAAAAAGATGTTAACGCTCTTGAAACAGTAAGAGGTCTTTTCTCTGGTAAAACAAAAGATTTCATTACAGCTGTAGATGAGAAGAACATCATTCTTGTAAAAGAATTAAAATCCAATGAAACTTACGATGATATGCACAAAACTGCTAAGGTAATCCTTGATATGTTAAACACAGAAGCTATGACAAAAGTTCATGTTGCTTTTGGTACAATTGTAAACGAAATCAAAGATGTATCCAGATCTTACAAAGAAGCTAAAATGGCTTTAGATGTAGGCAAAATCTTCTATAGCGGACGTAATGTAGTAGCTTACTCAAACCTTGGTATTGGTCGTTTAATTTATCAATTACCTATGCCTTTATGTAAAATGTTTATCAAAGAAATCTTTGACGGCAAATCACCTGATGAATTCGATGAAGAAACACTTACAACAATCAATAAATTCTTTGAAAACAGCCTTAATGTATCTGAGACCTCAAGACAGCTTTATATCCATAGAAATACTTTAGTATATCGTTTAGATAAATTGCAGAAGAGTACAAACCTAGATCTTAGAGTATTTGAAGATGCTATTACATTTAAAATTGCACTTATGGTTGTTAAGTACATGAAATATATGGAGACAATGGAGTATTAAAATGAATCAGGATAGATACAAAGATTTTAAGGAACAAGACGCTCCGGTTATCATTTTCGAAAATGTATCCAAATCCTATCAAAAAGGAACCCCCGCAATAAATGACATTAGCCTAAGAATCAATAAAGGTGAGTTTGTCTTTATTGTTGGGAGCAGTGGTTCCGGTAAATCTACTCTGATTAAGCTAATTCTAAAAGAAATAGAGCCTACCAGTGGTAAGATTTATGTAAATTACAAAGATTTAACCAGGATGAAGCACAGACATATTGCCAAGTACAGAAGAAATATTGGAGTTGTATTTCAGAACTTCAGATTATTAAAGGACCGAAACGTTTATGAGAATGTTGCTTTTGCTCAAAGAGTAATTGAAGTATCGCCCATTAACATTAAAAAGCAAGTGCCTGCAATTCTGTCTGTTATGGGACTTTCAGATAAACATAAGTCCCTGCCTTCTCAATTATCTGGTGGTGAACAACAAAGGGTAGCCCTAGCACGTGCCCTTGTTAATCATCCTGTCATTTTGCTGGCAGATGAACCCACAGGTAATCTTGACCCTAAAAACTCCTGGGAAATCATGAAATTATTGGATGAGATCAATAAAAAAGGAACTACTGTGGTGGTAGTAACACACAATAGTGACATAGTGGATAAAATGCAGAAAAGAGTGATAACTATGAACAAAGGTATATTAATTAGTGATGAGCAAAGAGGTGGATATTCCCGTGCGTATTAGTACACTCCTCTACAGTATAAAACAAGGATTTAAAAATATCCGTAGGAACCGCATGTTTTCTATGGCCTCTATAGGAACAATAGCTGCATGTTTATTTCTGTTTGGTATCTTTTATTTTATAGTTGCAAACTTTCAATATATGATTAAAACAGCCGAGTCTTCTGTGGGAGTTACGGTTTTTTTTGACAGTGGTATTAGTGAGGAGCAGATAAAAAAAATAGGAGAAGAAATAAAGTCAAGGCCAGAAGTTGTTTCCACAGAGTATATCTCTGCGGAAGAGACCTGGAACAATTACAAAGAAAAATATTTGAGCGAAGAATTGGCTGCAAGCTTTGGTGAAGATAACCCTCTGGCAGATTCAGCCTCTTATTCCGTTTATTTAGATAGTATAGAAAAGCAAAAAGCTTTAGTCAGTTACATAAGTGGTTTAGAAGGTGTCAGACAAGTAAATCATTCTGATTCTATCGCAGATACCTTCAAAAATTTTAATGCCTTGGTAGGATATATTTCTGCTGCGATTATTATTATACTTTTAGCCGTAGCGGTATTTCTGATTAGTACAACTGTTACAATGGGTATTGCAGTTCGTAAAGAAGAAATCTCTATTATGAAATTAATTGGTGCAACCGATACTTTTATTAGAGCGCCCTTTATTGTGGAGGGTATTATAATAGGTATTATAGGTGCTTTGTTGCCAATTGGTATTTTATATATCATTTATCACAAATTAATATCATATATTACAGAGAAGTACATTACCATATTCCGTTCCTTTGAATTCTTACATATTAATGAAATATTTACATTACTTATACCCATTTCATTATTAATCGGAATAGGCATCGGTTTTTTTGGAAGTTATGTTACTGTAAGAAAACAGTTAAGAAACACGAAAGCTGCGTAAATTTAGCCTTGTACCAAATGGTGCGATCTTATTTTTAGGAGTACAGTATGGATAAAATTAATGTAATACATAAGGAATCCGGTAAAGGTTTTCGTAAAAAAAATCATGGTACAAACATAAGGTGCATACTAATTATTCTGGCGGTTATAATGATAGTAACCTCTGGAGGAATTCCGATTTTGGCGAGCGAAATTGATAAAGCCAAAAATGAAAAGAGCAGACTTGAACAAAAGAAAGCAGAAACGGAATTAAAATTAAAGGAATTAGAAAAAGAGAAAGGCGATATACTTAAATATATAGAGAAGCTAGATTCTGAGCTTAGTGATCTTGCTGGTCAAGTAGATGAGTTAAATGGTAAAATACTTGTTTCAGAGGGTGATTTAAAATCCACCAAAAAGGATTTAGAAAAAGCGAAAGAAACAGAAGAAAAGCAATATGCCATTATGAAAAAACGTATTCAGTACATGTATGAGAATGGGAACACTAGTTTATTAGATATCCTATCTAAGTCAGACGATATATCTGATATGTTAAACCAGATTGAATACATGTCCAAAATAACTGAGTATGACAACGGATTGTTAGATAAATATACGAGTATCAAAAAGGATATAGCTGATAAAGAGAAACAAATCAAAAGTCAGATAGCAGAGTTAAATGGTCTGAAAGAAGAACTAACCTTTGAGCAGGATACGATAGAGAAACTGGTAAAGAGTAAAAATAATGAAGTTGCCAAGTACAATCAGAGCATTAATGAAACACAGGTGGTTTCAGCGGAGTATTCATCTAAATTAAATGAACAGGAAGCTTTAATTGAAGATTTAATAGAAGCTGAGATTATAAGATTGGAAAAGGAACGTTTACGAAAAGAAGAAGAGGAACGCAAACGTAAGGAAGAAGAGGAACGTAAGCGTAAGGAAGAAGAGGAACGCAAACGAAAAGAAGAAGAGGAACGTAGAAAGCAGGAAGAAGCAGCTAATCAAGGTTCACAAGGAAATTCTTCAAATGATAACTCTTCAAATGATTCTTCAAATGACACCACTGATCGTGATAACTCCTCCAGTGATAATTCATCTGGCTCCACAAATGTGTCTGGCAGTATGATATGGCCAGTGCCTGCTAGTTCTCGTATTACATCCAGATTTGGTGCCAGGGAACAACCGACACATGGCGCTAGTACCTATCACAAAGGAATAGACATTGGAGCAAGTACAGGAACAAAAATTATTGCTGCAGCTTCAGGTACTATAGTTACAGCAACTTACAGTGTATCTGCAGGTAATTATATTATGATATCCCATGGCGGCGGGTTATATACGGTTTATATGCACTGCTCTAAATTGCTAGTTTCTGTGGGTCAGACAGTTAGCCGAGGTGATAACATAGCCTTAGTCGGCTCAACGGGCTATTCTACAGGGCCACATTTACACTTTGGTGTTAATGTTAGTGGAGAATATGTTGATCCGTTAAAATATGTAAGTTACTAAAGATCTATTTAGTTTATAATGCTAGGCAATATCCGCGGCTTAAGGTTGTCACGGAATAAATGTTGGATAGAAAGGCTTGGTATAATTATGAAAAGTAAGTTTTTAACAGGGTTTTTATCTGGTTTAGTGGGTGCATTATTTTTAGGCACCATTGGCTTAACCATATATGTAACACAGGTAGAAGGCAATAACAGTGCCAGACAAAATGTAGAATCCACTAGTGATAGGAGCAATGAGGAATCTGTCGCTGGTCAGCCAAGTAAGGCAGTCATTGATAAAATCAATAAGTTAGAGATGCTCATTAACCAATATTACATGGATGAAGTTGATGAAACTGTAATGGCTGACGGTATTTACAAAGGGTTACTGCAAAGCTTAAAAGACCCATATTCCGTGTATTATACCAAAGACGAATATACAGCACTTATGGAATCTTCCAGTGGTGTATACTGTGGAATTGGCGCCTCGGTAAGTCAAGATGTTAAAACAGGGATTATATCCATTGTAAAACCTTTTCTAACTGGTCCGGCACATGAAGCAGGCGTACTTCCAGGGGATGTACTTTATAAGGTAAATGGTGAAGAAGTTACAGGTGAAGATTTAACAGAAGTAGTAGGTAAAATCAAAGGTGAAGAAGGCAGTAAAGCAAAACTTACTATTATTCGTGAAGGTGTTACTGATCCTATGGAATTCTCCATCACCAGAAGAACCATTGAAGTTCCAACAATTGAATATGAAATGCTGGATAACAAAATTGGTTATATTGCAGTATCGGAATTTGATGAAGTTACGGCAGAACAATTCCGTGAAGCTGTAGCTGACTTAGAGAAACAAGGTCAAAAAGGATTAATCATTGATGTTAGAAATAATCCCGGTGGATTATTAACCACAGTAGTTGATATGTTAGACCGCATCTTACCAAAAGGTCTGATTGTGTATACAGAAGATAAGTACGGTAACAAAGAAGAAAAATTCTCAACAGCTAAAGAAGAATTTAAAAAGCCTTTAGCAGTACTTATTAATGGTAACAGTGCAAGTGCGTCAGAAATATTTGCTGGTGCCATACAGGATTATAAAGTAGGAACTATTGTTGGTACGACAAGTTTTGGAAAAGGAATTGTGCAATCCATTATTCCTTTAACAGATGGTACTGCAATTAAAGTAACTGTATCTAAATATTATACACCTAAGGGAAGAAATATCCATAAAATTGGTATTGAACCTGACGTAAAAGAAGAATTAAAAGATGATTTACGGCAAAAGGTAGTAATTGAAAAGAATGAAGATAATCAATTACAGAAGGCCATTGGTATTATTGAAAAGAATTTAAAGAAATAGAAAATTAATATAGGAATAACCATTGGTTGAGGTTTATAATACCTTTTACTCAATAAGTTGAATCATTAATTGATAAACATAATCTGACTTGAATATGCAATTAAATATAATAAATATTCCAAAAAGAAGAAGTGTGCTGGATATCTGGCTCACTTCTTCCTTTTTGGTTTCTTAATGAGATATACTATTTACTTTGTAAAACAATAGAATCATGGGTAAGTTCTTCAGGAATGGTAAATTCAACTTCACCCATATAACCAGGTGCAACTTCATACTTATCAAAGACAATAACTAACTCGCCCTTTGTATTAAAGTAAAAATTTTGATCTGGTTTAATTGCTTCAAAATTCCATTCCTCTGCTTCTTTTAGATTATAAAAATAAGTAAGGTTTTCATCATGAGCCATTTGTTCTTCCATTTGCTGCTTAATATTATGACTGATTAAGGTTATATAATCACTATTTTCTTTAAATACATCTTTTAATTCAA
>DALYNO010000078.1:0-11074 GCA_031975295.1 Anaerocolumna sp.
AAAGATTAAAACAAATATGGCACTTTTAGTACCTTGCCCAAGTAGAGCAGGGTATATTAAAGTCTTTAAGGTTCCTATCATCTTATAGTCGGAAAACATGGTATATTTAGGTACCATTAAGACATAGGGGGGTACAATAAAAGTGATTAACAATAACGCCAGTAATAGTTTTTTAAATGGGAACTCATATCTTGCCAGTCCATAGCCTGTCAAACCGCATACAAGAGTCTGAGCAAGGGCTGGTAACAAAGCGCTAAGGATTGTATTACCCACTGTAGTCTTTACTTTCATAACATCAAAAGCGTCCTTATAATTATCAAAAGTAATAGAGGTTGGAATCCATTTTACTGACGCATCCAACAAATCAGTTAAGGACATTAAACTGGTTACTGCCATATCTAAAATAGGATATAAATAAACAAATCCCATTGCAATTAAGATAATATAGATACAAGCCATATAAAGTGTACCTCTGTGATTAGGCCTGCCCCATAGTTTGGCTTTTGATTTAATATAGAAGGAATTCAAGTTGAAACCATTATTTTTTGCAGTGACTTTCTTATTTGATTTCATTTTAATACCCTCTCCTTCTAGTAATCCTAGCATGTTTTACTTTAACTTTTGCCTCATGGCCAAATAAAAGATAACTAACCAGTAATAGTAAACCAATACAGATAGAATAAATCCATGCTGCTGCAGAAGCCACACCAAAGCCTCGATTGGAGGCATCTAACATACTCTCTCTTATCCAAATGATAACTGCATTAATTTCTGAGGTAGCCAAAAACACAATGATATATACTGCATTGATTAATATCATACCTTTTATTGCCGGCATAACTATCTTCCAAAAGGATATCCAGGAGGAGGCTCCATCTATAGAGGAAGCTTCGTATAAAGAAATATCAATCTTTTGGAGTCCTGCAAAAAATATTAGTATGGGAACTCCGGAATACCATAAAATTAATATTAGCTGGCTAAACAAGTTGGTAATAGGTTCTACTAAGAAGTATGGAAAGTTATTATTAATGAGCTCATATACTCCATACTGTTCAATCAGAGGTATGGTTGACGAACCTTCGTTTAGGAGCATATTCATAACTGGTCCGCTAACAACAATTATAGGTAGGAAAAATAACGTACGGAATAAACCTTTCATCCTTATCTTTTGATTTAGTAACAATGCTAGTGTTAGGGAAAACACTAAAATAAGTGGTACTTCCAATATAATTCCTTTAAAGAATTCCACCAAACGTTCTATAAAATATGGATCTTTTGAGAAAAAATATTTAAAATTCTTAGTCCCTATAAAGGACATATTCCTTCCTTTGGCTGTTATTGTCACTTTACTGAAACTAAAAATAACAGATTGGTATAGAGGATAAAGAAAAAACACCAAAAACCCAATGATCCAGGGAGTGACAAACATAAGTCCTGTCATGCTATGTTTAAAAGACATACCAAATAATTTTTTTCTTTTTTTCATTAAAGTAATCCTGCTTTCTTCCTTGCAAACAACTTATGGCCCTTAATTGCCAAGCTGCTTAACAACGCTTTGTTCTATCAAACTAACGGATATATAAATCAAGTCTTTTTGTCTCTAATATACAGAAAAAGACATAGCTGGTACTGTTACATTTTCCTGATTATAATCCTTGTTGGAATAATTAATAAGAAACCTTACTCCATTCTCATAAACAACAGAAACTACATTATCCTCTACATAGTTATGTGAAGCAATTTCTACTCCCTCTACTAATCGAAGAGCCTCTCCTATTTTCTCATAATAATCTTTAATCATCGGCTTTAATACTTCATATTCAGATGTATATATATAAGAAGAGTTTGTATTTCTTAACTGATTAGGAGACTCTTTGGTTAATAAAAAGCTTGGGTAGGCACCATATTCTACTATCTTTAAGAAAAACTTTGTTTCATTTGCTTCAAAATTACTATAGGATGCCCAATAAGGAATATATCCCTTAAGAACGATGGGTAAAAAGGGAATTTCTTTACTTAAATAACTATAGTTGGACGTGGACAAGGGCATATTATAGTACTGGCTGGTATATTCCCACATATAATCCCCTGGCTTTTCCATAGAAAGGTCCATAGAATCAAACTCTTTCATGATTTCTACGTATTTATTTGCTGTATCTCCTCTGGAATAAATATCTCCGCCTGCGTAATAAGAAAAAAGAGTATTTGGTATTTTCGTAAGGGCAATTCTATCAACGATTGTATCTTCATATCTGTTCCTAAATTTTTTTGCCAACTCAATACTTTTGGTAGGAGTTAGATAATACATGGAACTAAATATCCAGGCATTGGTAGGCTCTTGTACAATTATCTGATTAATACCTTTTACAATATCTTTAGAGGTATTATAAAATCTTTTAGGGTTAGCCCATAACAGGTCTTGTTCTAATACAAGGTTAATATTCTGAGCCTGTAATTCCTCCATTAGCTCTAACAATTTATTCTGACTTCCCAGTTTACTCTCAATTTTAAAGTTACCACTTCCATAATTTAGAGAGGTACCCTTTTTCTGCCATCCAGTGTAGACTGGCACCAGATCTTTTATATCGCTTTGTACTAAATCTGTTATTATGTGCTTTATTTGGTCAACTGTAGTCATAGGCACAACCACATCGAATATAAACCATTTTTTTGAATCAGCTCCAAAGAAGTCTAGCTTAACCTGAAAGTTATCCTCCTGCTTTTTTAACACGCCCTGATCTATCAAATAATTTTGATAGGTTTTAGCAAGACCAGTATAGTTAGCATGCTCACCCGATACCAGCTTAAATCTAATGCCAATATCTCTTATGTAAGGTGTCTTCTCATAGGTAGGTACTCCAGAAGACTCTGCTGTTTGCATGGTATAAATTTCACGAAAATTAAACTTGGTTGTAATCCAGTTATATTCTGTAGTTACTCCATTGGGATAGGCTAATATTTCGGCATTATACTGCCCCTCTTCTATAATTCCCAAAAAACCTTGCCTGTCATTTGAGTAAATCATCCCATACACAGGAATTGTTATATCTTCTGGCTCCGTTACTGCCGGCCTATAAAATTCACTGGTTCCAAATTTATCAATTCCTGCATTGGCGCCATATATCTTTTTGGTATATGGCGTTTTGTATTTACCATGATTATCTTTTAAGTCAATTAATGCGCCACTGCCTTCCGGCACAAACATATAGCCCTTTACATCATCTAACTTCGTTGCACCAAACATTGGGTAGAGATAAATAGAACCTAACTTATAGGTTTCTCCCTCTGTTATACTGCTTTCCTTAACAAAGGTGCTTATGCCATCCTCTAAAAGTCTTACTTCCAGACACATACTAAATTCATAGGCAGGATACTGGATAACTACATCAAAACCATTTTTATAATAAGTAAAGGTCTTCTTTGCATTTCCTTTTGCAAGATCTACCCTTTCCGGC
Organism: Anaerocolumna sp.; assembly: GCA_031975295.1. Lineage (GTDB taxonomy): Bacteria > Bacillota > Clostridia > Lachnospirales > Lachnospiraceae > Anaerocolumna. Next base: position 3,456 of record DALYNO010000078.1, read on the forward strand.
ATGGTGGAACGTTGACTGTAAAATTCCACTGTTACTCCAGAGTTTAGAAAGCCTTTCCAGGAGGCATTGGAATTATCATCTGTCTTAGTAGACTCATAAACAAATCCGGAAGCCTTATCCTCTATCATAAGTCCCAGAGTACCTTCCTCTAAATATAACTTGTAGTTTTCATTTTCAAAGGTAGGTCTTCCACTTACATCCGCTGGTATACTTAAGGGATCTACAGGTGTTTCCACATGAGGGTCTTTATCCTTTTCTTCATTTATCTTATTTGCTGTTGCGCCTGCTAAAAAGTAACTGTTAAATACCAGAGCAATAGCTAAAATACTGCAAATAATACGCTTTCTATTTACCACGATAATATCCCTCCTTAAAGATTGATACTATGAAATCTGCTACTTGTTTAATTAATGCAAATAATATAAATCCGGCAGCTAAGAGTATAATCATTGTAAATGCTGCTAAAAAGATACAACGCAGTGTCTCTTTCAGGGTATAGGCTTGTATTTCCTTAATCATTATTACAACAAAGATAGCAATTCCCGCATATATAATAAAATTAATGAAGGATATAATAAAAGACTCATTATAGGTTAAAACATGACTTAATACTATGACTACAGGCTTTAAGAACAGGTACGGCATTAGGCAATAAGCTAATGCACAATATATATTCCGAAAGGAACCCTCCCCGTCTTTTATTGAGCATATTAAATTCGTACAAATTAAGCATAGAGCGATTAAGCCAAATATGTATATAAGATCTGTTCCTAGTTCAAAGTATCCTTCTTCCACAGTTTTAAACAGAAATCCACTATAGTATTTATTCGTTATATAAATGATAAAAAATATGATATAAATTATTGAGGAAGATACTCTTGAGACTTTTCCTTCAAATTTAATTCCATAAAATGCATCTGCAGGATTTTTTATCATGTACTTTAAAAATCCAAGCTCTTTGATTAACTTTCTATTTCTCATATATCTAAAGCCCTTCGTTAGCTGCTTTATACCAGGCGCTTTATCTTTTATTCTCTTTATTACCTTCCATAGAATAGTTATCACTAATACTCCTAGAAGAATATCAATTATATTTTCTCTCAACCATTGATTACGCAACTCCCAGAATGCATCTGAATAACCTTTGTAATCACCACCAAACTTAGCTGCATCCAGCGCATTTTCATATTGACCTAGCCTGTAGAAGGCTTTACCTATACCTCTTCTGGCATAATCAAACAGACTATTTTTGTGCAATACTTCATCCCAAGGTTCATGACTTTCAATATAAAAACCCTCCTGGAACAAGTCCAGCGCCTCATGGACCGTTACTGCATATTCTGTTTGTTCGAATACAGTAATAGTAGCAGTTTCAGAATCCAGTACATAAAGTCTTCCTTCTCCATCCACTTCAATGGCAGAGGGGGCTACAAATAATCCTGTTCTATTCTTGCCGTCATCTCTCCCGCCAAATAAAAAGAGAAGTTCATTGTCTCTTGTATATTCATAAATATATCCTTGTTTCGTTACTGTATAGATATTCTCAATATTACCCACTGCTATATCTACAATAAGGGGATCTGCAAAACCACCAGATAACATATTTTTACCAGCCATATTAAATTTCTTAATGCCATCCCCATTTGTTCCTTGGGTAACTGTATAAATTAAACCATTATGATCAATATCCAGATTAATAGCTGCCGATGGCACATTGCTTTGCAGTGCATTCTTCATTTCATCTGTAAAAGCAAGTCTTCTTAAAATCTGTGTCAAACTAATTCTTGTGTTGTTTGCTCCAAAATAACCATAGAAGTCACCTTTATTACTAAACGTCAATATACCATTGGCATTTCCTTCTGATATGGTATAAATACTTCCTGCTGTATTTACTGCAACCTTCATAGGCGCATATCTGCTATCGGCTGCAAACAGAGGACTAACTGGTGTTTCATATTCTCTCACTAAATCGCCATTCTCAGTATAAACATAGATTTTATTGGATTTAGGATCAGCTACATATAGCTTCCCCTGATCATCCACAAAAATGCCAGTTGGTCCTTTTAGATTACCCTCAATAATTTTTAAGAGATTTCCTGACTTATCACATATCAGAACTCGCTTGTTTCCTGTATCAGCTATATACATTTTTCCATCTTTAGATATAAACAAATCAGATGGATTCTTTAACTGCTCCTCTCCAAACTTGTCATATGTTATAGAAGGTATATAGCCATCCTGGGTATTTACAAAATAACCATCTTTATCAATAGTTAGTGTAGTGTAAGGACTTTCTGCTGCGAAAGCAGTTGCAGACCCTGTAAATAGAGCAATTAGTACAATTAGAAAAATAATGTTTTTTAGGTGTAAAAATCTGTACTTCATGTATGCTCCTTTCTACTAATCGTCCTTGAATATTTTCTTTGAGAATCTTGAAATACTATATATAATTACCAAGAGCACCAGGGAAACTGCAGATGCATAACCCATTTCATAACGAATAAATCCATAATCTTCTATATGGTTTACAATAAGCTGTCCTGCATAGTTAGGTGTAGGATTACTGCCACTTAGTTGGACGCCAATTGCACCTACAGAGAAAGTATTTACAACAGCCATAACTGCTGCAAACAGCATCTGGGGCTTCATCATTGGAATGGTAATATAAAACATTTCTTGAAATCTATTTCTTAGCCCGTCTATAGAGGCGGCTTCATAAACCTGTGTATCTATATTGAGGATACCTGCTAATATGGCTAAGAAACCAACTCCCATACTGCTCCATAAGGAAACAATAATCATAATGACTAACAGGTATTTACCATCTGTCAAAAAGAGTAAAGGATCATTAATGATTCCTAAATCTATTAGCAAAAAATTGATGTACCCCATCTGATCACCAGCAAAGATAATCTTCCAGACTACAGCCATAGCTATACCGGAGGTTAGGGACGGTGAATAGATAAGTAATGCCAGCACTGTCCTAGGAAGCTTACCTATTTGTGCTAACATCCAGGCAAGCAGAAAAGACAGGGCATAACCTACAGGTCCAACGATTAATGCAAAGATACAGGTATTTGGTAAAACCTTTTGCATAAAAACATCATCCTGGGTTAATAAATTTATATAATTTAGTAAGCCTACCAATCTGGGCCACTGAATGGCATCATAGTTAGTAAAACCCAGTATGATTGCTGCCACGATTGGTATAATAATAAAAACTGTGAATAATAGGAGATATGGAAGCAAAAAGTAATATGCCACATTTATTTTAAATTTTTTTTTCATTTTTAACGTAACCATCCCTTTATCAAATCAATATCAGGTATAATAAGCTCTTTTTGTATATTACCTTTACTATCGATATAGCCAAATTCCTCAAGTTTACGCTGCAATTCACGATTGATTTTCTTCTGGGCATCATCTACAGCGCTACGTATGTTAACATTTTGGGTAACTACTCTAATTAGTACATTTCCTAACTCACGTTCAATAATATAACTTCCCGGAACCCTTGGAGCCTCATAAGTCCAGGACAATTGCTCCATTATAACTTCTTTATGTTTTGTACTCCAGGGTGATAGCATAATGGCATCTAGATTGGCTGAATTCCACAAATATTCATTTCCTAAAGTAGATTGCAGGGTGTAGGCAAATTCAGTTTGTACCTCTGTAGAAGTCCACCAGTCAATAAATTGCCAGGCTGCCTCACTATTTTTACTGGAGCTAAAGACCACACAACTCTCAGCAGCACCAGAGGTATACCTTAGTACTTCTCCCTCTTTATTCTCCACTCCAGGATAGGGTGCAATTGCCCAGGAATCTGCAAGTTCTGGTGCAGCATTAATTAATAAATTAAAGGTTCCGTAGTCAGAAGTACCAATAGGCATACGGCCGTCACGAAAGGCTTGATAGAAACTAAGAACCTCATAATCCATGTCATAGATTGTAAAATTCTCAGTAAGTGTTTTTAACCCTTCTATTACTTCTGGGGAATCTAAATTCGCTGTAATTTCACCGCTATTCATTAATTTTCCGCCACTTTGGAATATAAAAGGAGTGGTAGTGTTAAAGTTTTTAATAAGATAGTTAGCTACATGGGTATTAAATCCCAGTCCTAATCTGGCTAGCTCCGGTAACATTTTTCTGACTTCTTCCATGGTGTTTGGTATTTCTAAACCAATGGAATCCATTATATCAGTACGATAAAACATAACATAAAAGTTAAAAGTTTCTGGTATGGCATAAAGTCCGTCATCACATACCCCAGGAATTAACATACCTGGCGCAAAACGATTCCCTACGTCTTTAAAGGAATCAAACTCACGCATATTGACTAAAGCGCCTCTCAAAGCCAGGTCATATACGTAACCAGAGCTTATACCAATGGCTGCATCAGGAGCTTTACCTGAGGCATTGGCTAGTATTAACTTTTGTTGGTCAGGTACAATAGATAAATCTACGTTAATTCCATACTTTTTTGTAAAATTTGAGTCTGCCATTCTTTGCATAATCTCAAGATATTGCCTTGGTCGTGCCACCCATATTTGTAAAGTTTCACTATCTTCCTTGTAATCAGGTGCATAATCCTGCTCTTTGAAGGATACAAAAAAATGATTTAGTTTTAAGGATAGACTTTTGAAGAACCCAACTTTTTTAGGTAACTTAGCCTCGTTTTGATAAAAGAGTATTTTATCAAGTCCTAATTGACTAACGCTTATATTTTCAACCACGTTGTTTAGATTCTGTCTTGCAGAACTTGTTCCATAAGAGAATTGATTTAATTTCTGGGGTAATTCATTTGGCTCTTTGGCTAATCTTTTCAGTGCAGCCATAGCCACATTAAGCTGTGATATTTCCCCTACATTCTTTTCTTCTGGATTTAAGGAAGAAAGAGTATGATAAACCATACCTATTTGCTCAGACCAGGTTAGTAGTTTTTCTTCAATTCCAAACCCATAGGCTTCTAAGTCAAAATCTCTGTATTTATCTGTATTACCGCCAGTTATTTTATTAATAGCCAAGGCCAGCTCGTTCATTTCTTTTGTAATACGATTCAGTATTTTGATTGAGTTTCTCATATTATCTAAGGAGACTTCAATGGTTAAGGTATGGATACCCTTTGATAAATAAACAGCTTCAGTCCCTGTAATCCGCCTAAACTTTTTAGAAGCCGGAAAGGCATAGTTTTTATAGTTTTCTGAAGGAATTTCATCATCTATATATATATTTCTATATACAGAGAAGTTAGCTTTTGTACTCTGTCTATAGTCAAAGGCAAGATTATAATACCCGTCATCCTCTACTTCAAACTCGTATTGAATATTTGTTCCACCAGTTTTAAAGGAACTTTCGGATACCACATTTAAAACCTTGGTGTGCGGATTGTATGGTGTTACATCTGTATTAAACTCTGAATCAGGGCGTATATTAGGAGAATTTCTATAAGTAATATTTTCTGCTTCAATAAGAATATAGCTTTCTCCCACAGCTTCTTCCTTTACAGCCTCCTTAAGTGATGTCACTGCTTCCAGATATAGATTTCCTAATTGAACAGAACCTTCATTTGCCTTAAAGGTCAGGGTATTACTACCCTTCTCCAAATAAATTAACATAGGGTCACTAAATAAAAATGCAGTATCATGTAAATAGGTCTTGTTCCAAACTTGTTCCTTTATTGGCATGGCAATGCATTCATTTCCATAGCGGTCATATTGGGTTTCACCGGAATACCAGGTATCACTTATCAAAAGACGCTTAAGTTCATCGTATGGATAAATTCCATTTACAGCCAAAGACATATTGGTTAAAAGAATATTATCACCAAGGGTTTTATAGTCAAATCCTAATACATAAGCTGCCGCTTCTTTTACTTCTATTGTAAGTATTACTTCTTCACTTTCTTCAATCACCAAATCTTTTTGCTGAAAGCTCTCTACTGGGTATGTAATAATCTCGCCTTTATAGATCTTATCTTTATACTTACTCAGATACTTTTGATAATCTGTATCCGTTACTGATGGATATGACATGTATGCATTATACAGTTCCTCTAACAAAGAATCATCAGCCGCTAATATTCTTTTAGAGTAATTATTTTCAGTGAATAACCCCACACCTACCATAACCCCTATGATCAAAATAAATAAAACCAGTTTTTTTATTTTTCTCATGTTGCACCTCTTGCATAACATATCTGCTTGTCAATATGTTATTGCCACAAAAATAAGTTGAAAGAATCATTGTGGCACCCTTTCTTTGATTTTATATTCTTTCAACCCTATCCTTCTCTTTTATTAGACTTAATACACAGAGAAATATTCAAATCCAAATCCTTCACCACTTGCCTCCAAACCAACTTTACCAAATAAATAAGGGTTAGAATCTGTATAAGTAATTACGGCACAGTTGTTTATATACAAACTAATTACTGCATGTTTCACACGGATATCCAATTCCAGGTAGGATTCCTGATAACATCTGACTGCATATCCAGCCAGTAATTCTTCCCCATAGAAATCACGATATAAATAAATCCCATCACAATTTACTTGTACCCTGTAACCAAATAGTGATTCCTTTACCTGGGCCTGAAACCAGGATTCTCTTCTTACCCGTAAATATATAGAAACATCACCTGTAGGTTTATAATTTCTATGAATTCGTGTTAAAATATTATAATCACCTAGTCCATCATTCCCAATAAAAGCCATGCCTAAATTCTCAGCACAGGTAAAGCCAGAGTATTTATGAATCATACTCTTAGCGCTTTTATGGCCTAATACTCTTAACTCATTCGTAACCAAATGTCCTTTATCAACCACAGTTACCGGTGCCATATAGCTGGCTTCTATAAACTCAAAATAATCTATTACAAGGTTATCCATATGGGAGGTTAACTTTAAGTTAGCGGCTTCTGCAGCCAGTTCAATAGTGCCAAGGTTAATTAATTCATACCCACTTTCATCGGTATTCCCTGATAATACGCCTAGCAGTATTGTCTCTTTTGAGCCCGTGTAAGCTTTTATATGGACACTATCCTTATCGCTTAATACTTTTGCAGTTACTTTGTACTTTCCACTTTCTTTTACAGTAATGGGATATGTATATATTTTATCTTTTTGAAATCTTCCACTATGTATTTCCAAGCCTTTTTCTGTTAATAGTTCTTGCCCAATAGCTTCTATACAATGAACCGCATCAAATCGTCCTGGAATTGCTTTTTTTACTATTTTATCTTCACTACCCTCAACACTTGTGGATAGTCCTATATATCCCACTTCATGATGTTTGGATTCTAATACACCAATATAGCCTTCTGATAATTTAGAGGCGTAGGAACCAAGGAGCAGATTATTAATATATACCTCAATCATCTCATTGGCTTTAACGGCAAATCGAATGGCAATATAATTATCTAAGCTAATAGAAATGTTTAAGCTGCCAGTTAGGACAACTACATGATTCTCCCAAATCTCGTAGGTACCCTCCTTCTGAACAGATATGAAACCTGCTTTATGTTCTGAGGCTCCATACACAACTTCAAATCCTTCCCCAAAAGGATTTAAATTTATTTCAGCTGTATAAAATCTTGGAGTTATTATAGGTATGACTTCATA
>DALYNO010000079.1:0-11044 GCA_031975295.1 Anaerocolumna sp.
CAAATGTTTATTTTCAAATTTAAACGATTAACTAAAATTTGTTGACTTTTTCCAATTACTATGACAAACTAAAATAAGAATTGTACTACTATATTTACATGAAAATCAAATCAAGGAAAGGAGTAAAAATGGTTACTTTAAAAGAAGTTGCAGATAAAGCCGGTGTCTCTATTGCCACTGTTTCTTATTGCATCAATGGGAAGAAAAACATCAAACCTGAAACCCAGCTAAAAGTAAAAGAGGCTATTGCTGATTTAAATTATATTCCGAACTTCTCTGCACGAAGCTTAAAGAATAAAACTTCCGATGAAATCGGTGTAATCTTGCCTAACTTAGATGATTCCACCAATTCAGAAATTCTAAAGGGCATTATTGCACAGGCAGGTAGAGAAAATTATTCCGTCAACATTGCCTGCAGTTATAACAACCCCCGTAACGAGATGGATATCATTTATAAATTCATAAGTAAAAATTACGCTGGTATCATACTAATGACATGCCAATCTCATAATTCAACATTTTTCAAAAATACATTATTTAAAAATAATATTAGTAATGTATTCATCATGCGCCTCCCTCAGAAAATATCTGCAAACTTTTTAGGATTTGATAATTACAATACCATATCTTATTTAACAGAAAGTTTACTTAAAAGAGGTTATGAAAATATAGCAATTGTGACAGGACCCGATGATTTTTTCTCAGAAAGTGAATGTGTGAATGGCTTTATAGAAGCTCATGATAAATTTGGCATAGCATATTGCAGTGAAAATATTCTCTATACCGATATGTCCAAAGAAGGTGCTTTTAAAGTTACCATGCTCTACCTATCCACTTTTTTTGCCTCAGGCAATTATAACTTCCTCTCAAACTATTATGGATGGTGTAATTGAAGCATGTGATATTTATAGTATTAAACCCAATAAAAATATTTGTTTCATTACTCTTTCAGAAGAGCGCTGGAATGAATCCTGCTATCATCAAAATGTTCTTCACACACAAGCAACTGCCTATACCCTAGGAGAAGATAGTTTTAAAATCCTTCTGGAGGAAAATTCATCTCCACAGCTTTACGACAGAAAATTTAAGCTATACAAGGATAATGTATTAGATGCTCCTCTTTCCATTCCAATACCTCAATTCAAGCCAGTAGTAAATACGAATACTCCAATGACAATATATATTGCCAGTACAGATTTACCTACTATTCGTGCCACCCAGGCTGTGAGTTATAAATTTCTTGCTACCTATAACATCAAACTTCAAATTGACTATTACTCTCTTCGTGAACTCTTTTTATTGATTGAGGAAGATACTCAATTAGATACACCAAAATACGATCTCTATTTGTCAGATGTTTCTTGGATGTCTTATTTTACTCATAAGAATGCATTTATGGATATTACAACTATGTTGAATAACATCCCAGAAGTAGCTTCTTCAGTATTTCCTAAAAACTTAAACAACACTAAAATCAAAGGGCGCTCCTATGGTTTTCCTGTAATAGGCGGGACACAGTTTCTTTTCTATCGTAAAGATTTATTTGAAGATCCAGTGTTACAGCGACTATACAAAGGAGAGCACAGCATTTCACTTCGACCTCCTAAAACTTGGACAGAGTTTAACCGTATAGCCCGTTTTTTTACACAAGAATATAACCCTAATTCACCAACAAAATATGGTACTTCCATTTCTTCAAGTTTACCTGAGGATTTTATGCTAGAACTCCTGATCAGATTATGGAGTTATGATGGCGGTTTGTTTAACAGCAGAAATCAAATGGAACTAAATACGCCTCAAAATGTTAATGCTTTTAAAAATATGCTTGAGACTGTAAACTATACACCGCCAATGATTAATTCCAGCGAAACTACTTTTGAGCAAATAGGCAGTGGACAAATTGCTATGGCAATTTCCTTTACAGAATATGCCTCTAAAATCCAAAATAGCTTGCATCCTGAATTTTTATCAAAAATAGGTTATAGTATGTTACCAGGAAATACACCAGCTAATGTAGGATGGCATTTTTGTGTATCTAGAAAAACAAAAAAACTTTCTGCATTAAACCAATTATTTCAATGGTTATGCCAAAGACAAAATAGTTATTACCAAACCATCCTCTGCGGACAATCAACCCTGATTTATCCACATTCACATCATGAATTATTGCTATTATATCCATGGCTGGAGTTAACAGCCGAAGGATTATCCCACTGCCGTAACCGTATATATCCCGTACAGGGAAAGAAGAACTTAATTGTACCTGCTGACTTTGAAGCAAATCTACGAATGGCATTTCATAGGATGCGTTGTGGAGAATTAACCATACCTAAGGCATTGGATAAATGCCAAATGAATATTATTAATCAATTCTTTTAGTTTTATTTTCTCAAGCAATCAACAAAGGGTCTGTATATATTCCCAGACCCTTTGTTATAACTTATATTCATTTACAGCCGTATTCAGTCTTTTGGCAATCTAATCTTATTATATTATAATCACATTTTTCGTTTTTTAAATAAGAAGAGATGCAACCTATTACCATTCATTTTAGTACTTAATATCAATACAATAATCAGTAAACCTCCCCAGATCAAACTTGCATAATAAGAATTCAACTGAGAAAACATATTAACTCCGGATGCAATTATTTGAATTGCTACAATAGAAAGTAGTACATTAAATATCTTTCCCATACCTCCATCTGGCAAGACACCAGCTAAGACTAGTATGAGAATGACGCGCATAACATACGATGTACCATAGTCTGCCTTGGCAGAATTCATTGTAGATACCATTACCATACAGCCAAGTGATGCGATAACATCACAAATTACAAACGTACTAATAATCATTGCCTTTGTATTAATAGCAGAAAATTTGGCTGCTTTTAGGTTGGTTCCTGTCATATACAACTTCTTCCCATAGGTTGTAAACTTTAATAGAAAGAAAGAGAAAAGAAAGACAATCATAAATATTAACAGCGGTACAGGTAAAAACCCAAAAAGCATTGTGTGACCAATTTCTGTGTATAAAGCTGGAACACCCGTCACAGCGTACCCTTTTGTAATAGCTGTGGATAGTCCCAGCCACACCAACTGCATCGCTATGGTTGCCATCACTGGCGGAATATTAAGATATGCAACCAAAATGCCATTGATAATTCCACCAATTGCACCAATTGCTAAAGCAATTAAAAGAGCTATCAATATTACACCAATAATTTGACCCTTAGCCATATCTTCTGTTCCTCGACTAGCCATATATTGCACTGCTATAATACATGCAAAATCACCCAAAGCAACAAATGACATATCAATATTACCGATTATAAAACAGAACATAACACCAAGCGTCATAATACCGTACTCTGGAAACTGAATGAATATCCCTTTCCATGTTCCAAATGACCAAAGAGTTCCACCTTTTGTAATAGTAAAAAACAAGATCAGAGATATCAACAATCCAAAAAGCATAACGGAATACCGATTTTTATTTGAATAATCTTTTACATTAGCCAACATGATATCCCCTCCCCTTATTTATTCCGACGTTTTGCTTGAATAGCAGAAACCGTAACACCCACTAAAATAACAATTCCATTAAAGAAGTTCTGCCAGTAAGAATCTATTCCTATTAATAGCATACTGTTTGAAACAACTGTAATAATTCCAACCGCACATAAGGTTCCAAATACAGAGCCTTCACCACCAAATATACTGGCACCTCCAAGTATGACTGCTGGAATAATTATCATTTCTTCTCCAACAAGTGCCTTTGGAATAGACTGTCGAGCCATACATACGCGAACCATCCCAATAAAGCCACTAGTTGCCCCTACTGCTACATACAGCCAAAATTTTACGCGTTTAACATGATATCCAGCTCTTTCTGCTGAAATATCATTTCCACCTATGGCATATAAGGCACGTCCAAACATAGTTTTATTTAATACCAATGATGTAATCATACATAAAATAACAAATGGAATAAACATAGTTGTCATAGTGGAACGAAGCCCAGCAGAACTTCTAACCTCAAACAAATAGGATTCCCCAAGTGTACGAAAGCCTAAGGGTAATTTGGAGGTGATTTCTTTTAATTCCAGTAATCCCATGGAGATTCCTGTAAACAAGGTTTGAGTTGCCAAGGTAACAATCATAGTATTTAGCTTAAAATTAGAAATGATCCATCCATTTAGCGAGCCAAGAATCGCACCGATTACGATGGCCATGATAAACCCCGCCCAGGCATTGTTTTGACTCCATCCCATATTTACACAAATCGTTGAAGAAAGGGAATAAGATAATGCAGCAACTGCTGGAAAGGAGAGATCAAAGCCTCCCGATACCATAACAATCAAACAAACCATTGCAAACATACCATCCACAACCATGGAACGCAAGATAGTCACTACTGTACTGGATTCAAGCAGCTGCCCACCGGAAGCAATTTGAATTGCAACACACATAAAAATTAGAACCAGAAACATCCAAAACTCAGTGCGCTTGGTTGTTCTTTTTAATATAACGTGATTCATTTGTAGCCCCCCTTAGCGAATAATATTAAGAATGTTATCTTCAGAAATTGCATCACCTGTCATTTCACTGGCGATTTTACCTTCCTTCATAACAAGAACACGACTACAGTTCATAACTACTTCGGATAAGTCATCGGATATAATAATGACTGCCAAGCCATCATTAGCTAGCTGATGAACCAGTGCATGAATATCTTGTTTAGCCCCAACATCAACACCAACCGTAGGGCCATTTAAGATCAAAACATCCAACTCATTGCTTAACCACTTAGACAAAACAATTTTCTGCTGATTGCCCCCTGATAAGGTAGAGGCAAACTTATTGATATCATCTGTTGCAATAGAAAATTTATCTCTCCAAATACTTGCATCCTCAAGGATATCCTGATTCTTTAATAAGCCAACTGAACTTGATAGGCGTTTCAATGAAGATAACGTAATATTGTCTGCAATAGACTGTTGTAAACATAGACCTTCAGTCAAACGGTCCTCCGGAACATATCCTATTTTTAGTTTCTGAGCCATCATAGGCGAAGAAATCTTTACCTGTTTTCCATTTAAAGTGATTGTGCCTTTATTTGGTCGTTCCAGACCAAAAAGGCTTAAAGCAAGTTCCGTTCTGCCAGAACCTAAAAGTCCAGTTATACCAAGGATTTCTCCTTTTCTAAGTGAAAAGGAAACATCATCAAATTTATTCTTTCGTGAAAGACCCTCAACCTTAAGAACAGGTTCTTTGCTTATATTCTTTGCTACAAAATGATTGTCTGTCAGTTCACGACCTGTCATATGATATGTAAATTCTTTTGGTGTAAGATTGGCAGTAAGCCCCGCATATACATTCTTACCATTACGCATAATACATACATCATCGGATATTTCAAATATTTCTTCTGTTTTATGACTGATAAACATAATTGCAATTCCACTATCTCTAAGCTGCCTCACTGTCCTAAACAATGCATCAACTTCTTTTTTGGTAAGTGATGTAGTTGGTTCATCCATAATAATTAATTTCGCATCAAAAAGTAATGCACGGCAAATGGCAACCAGCTGTTTGTCTGCAACACTAAGTTCACCCATCTTTGCATGTAAGTCTATATGATAGCCGATTTTAGACAAAGCTTCTTTTGCAGTTGCCTCCCAGCGTTTTCTGTTAACGAGCTTTTTACCGGCTGTAATTTCGGAGTTAATAGCCAAGTTTTCCATAACCGTAAGATTTGGAAAGATTGACAGGTCTTGATAAATTACCTGTATGCCAAGTTTTGTAGCTTCTGCAGGGGTGATTTTAGCAATTGCTTTTCCTTCAAAAAAAACTTCTCCCTCATCTTTAGAATATACACCAGAAATTATTTTAACAAGCGTGGACTTTCCGCATCCATTCTCACCTGCCAAACACATAACCTTTCCAGATCTGACTTTAAAATTTACATGATTTAACGCGTGAACACCTGCAAATGCTTTACCTATCTCTGTCATCTCAAGTAAGTATTCTGACATAGAGGTGAACCTCCTTTTATTTTTTCATATATTAGGAATTACGAAGCAATCAGGTTCCTTGCATTCATCATGTAAATGATACGAAATGTATGGCTTCAGTCACCTGACTGGCGAGATTCAGCCATAAAACTTTCATTTACAGGATAAATAAATCAGTTCTATGAGTTTCGTAATTGCCTGTTTCATTTAGCGAGGCAGAGAAAACTAGCTCCTCTGCCTCGTATTTTTTTTACATAACTTTATTTCACAAATTTATTTTATTAGAATCCAAAATCATCAACATTCTCAGTAGTAATTGCTATCTGACCCTTTCCAACAATAACTTTGTCCTGAATATCTACAGCATCATACCCGGTCTCACCCAGATCTGCACCAGCAGCAATTTTCTCACCATTGAAAAGTTTCACACCTAAGTTTAACATAGCTTTTGCAGTAACGCCTGCATCCCAAAGAGCTACAGAGCCTAAGGTTCCATCTATTAAATAGTCCTTCACTTCAAGAGGCATTGCCACTGAAATTGCAAATACTTTACCAGTTAACCCAAGTTCCTGAATAGCACGTGCTGCACCTGGTGCATCAAAGGATCCTGTTCCTAATATCCCTTTTAGATCAGGATATTTTTGAATCAACTCTTTTGTTAACTCATAAGCTTTCTCAGCATCAGAATCATCAGCTACTCTTTTATCTGGTACAAGTTCCATTTTAGGATATGCTTCCTTCTGGCGTTCTATAGCAGCATCTGCCCAGTTATTTTGAGATTCCATAGTCATAGAACCCACCATGGTGATATATTGTCCCTCTTCTCCCATTTGGACAGCCAGCTGATCCATCAAAAATCCGCCAAGACCTTTTTCATCGAATGCTTCAACATCATATGTAACATTTTTCATTCCAGAAGCTTCTGTTGCAATTACAATAATCCCTTTATCTATCGCTTCTTTACAAATAGCCTCGCAAGCATCAGGGTCATTGGGTGAAAAGAGAAGCACGTCAACACCTTGATTAACAAGGTCTGTCATAATTTGTACCTGTGCAGCGGCATCAACTTCTGTTGGTCCCTTATAAATAACCTCTATACCATTAGCTGTTCCCCATTCTTCAACATTTTTCTGTACATGGTCCCACCAGGCTTGCCCCATTACCTTTGGCACAAATGCAATCTTCGGTACTTTTGATGTGTCTGGTGCGGTAGCTTCATCTGATTTTGTTGTTTCTTTTGTTGCATTGTTGCCACTTCCACATCCAGTAAGCAATGCTACTACCATACTCATACACAAGACTACTGCTAATAATTTTTTTTTCATAATTTGCCTCCAAGTTCCTAGAATGAGTGCTTGCATTCATGCAAAGAATGCAAACCTCAGTGTGAAAGCTTTTCGTTTCACACTACCTCCTGACTATTTAAAAAGTTTCAATCAAACTAAGATGCATTCAACATTTGCAGAACATTCTGTTGAATATTCCTAATTTATGTAATAATAATATCTTATATAGCTAACAATTCCAACAAATAAATAAATGTAATTTTAAACGTTTAAATAAAATTTGCTTGTTTTTTTTGTTTTTTTAAACCTTTTTTATAACAATTGCTTCATTAATTCAATTTTTAAGTTACAAACCATTCTTAATAAATCAATAAAAAAAAAGATATTAATACACTACCTTAGCAGTGATTAATATCTCAAGATAACATGCAAAATGATTATATGGATACGTATCAATCTCTTCGTTTCTAAAAACATGTATGGAAAAACCATTCATGTCCTACTTGGGAAACTTTATATTTTTATCTCATTATTCTCCTGATATTTTTAGATTTCAGTTTAAAAGGCTCACCAGGGGCTACTATATGGATACGCTGCTGATTGATAATACGCCCGCTTAAATCCTTAGGGTCTGCATTAAATGCTTTTATATCTGGCGCATTTACACTCCCCCAATGAGATAGTATCAAATCCGCATTGAGATAGGTATTTGCTAATTTAACAGCATTTTCCAACCCAATATGCCAACTATCATCTGAAAAATCAAAAACAATTACATCTGGTTCCGGCATATGCAGCTGCTCTTCTAGCAGTCTGGAATCTCCTACAATCCAAATTGTTCCATCAGGCGTATTTATATAAAATCCACAGCAATCCCTTTTTTCAAAAATTCGGTTAAATTTCATCAACTCATTCTGCCATGTATGGTCCACAGGTGTTACTGCAACTCGAATATCATCCACATAAAATATTTT
The DNA here is from genome assembly GCA_031975295.1 of Anaerocolumna sp. Lineage (GTDB taxonomy): Bacteria > Bacillota > Clostridia > Lachnospirales > Lachnospiraceae > Anaerocolumna. Next base: position 8,277 of record DALYNO010000079.1, read on the forward strand.
GTGTATATCATGTCCCTGTACACCTTTTAGTTGTTCCTCCTCCATCAATTCTGCAACATAGTGCGTTGCGTGAAATATATTACAAACCTTAGATAAAGCCCTGCAGGTCACCTGACTATAATGATCATTGTCGCTGTGCGTAATTAAGACTGCATCTAGATATGGAACATTCTCAAGTGCAAGGGGTAAATTGATTAACAGAGGCATATCGAATCCCTCTAACAGTGGATCAATCATTATGCAAGTCCCATGACTGTTTATAAAAATCCCTGCATTACCCAGCCAACGAATTACAGTATCTTCTGATTTATTAAATGCTTCTTTTCCAAACTGCTGCGTTTCAGGTGCAACAGCTTGTGGTGTTTTTTCTCTCATAATTGGACGCAGCCTCCTTTTTATCATACTAGTTTTATTATAGCAAGAAACACTTATAAATAACAGTTGGTAAGAGTAGAATCTACCTTATAAATCACTTTACACACAGTTGGACAGACATCCAATATAACCTTTATGCTGAAATAGTACAAAAACTTCTATCTCACACAAATGATTATATCAAATGTCTGTCAAACAATTCATTATGTCAAAAAGCTCCGCATATTTACGTTTATGCTATTGCTTATGAGCAACCACAATCAGTATCTTCAAACATCTTTAACAATCGTATATAATGATTCGCTTCGCGTAAGACATGATCACCTAACAACGGAATGATAATTGATTTAATTTCACATTTAAGAATTCCTTGTGTACCTTGTGCTTTGAAATCCCTTAGTTCCTCAGTTGCCCTTAAGCTCTCATCCGTTAGGTTTGATAATGGAATGGTCCTGTCTATTGCCGCCATTGCTTTTACTGTTAATTGATCAAACTCATTGCCAAAGTTATTAGCTAAACTAATTAAATCATTTTCTGTTGGATCAAGTAATCCTCGAATAAATTTAGAATGTTCTGCCATTTGCCTATTCCAGAAGAATTCTTGTTCATATGCCGTTTTTTCCAGATTTACTTCTACACCATTTTGAAGCTTATTAAGGGTATCCAGATATAATTCTGCCTCGCGAATGATATGTATAATCAACAAGGGATAATTAAATGTAAACATATTACAGCTTGAAACATTAGACAAAATATTTTTCTTGAACCGTATTAGCTCAGAAGTTAAATATATTGCCCTTTGATTAAGTCGGTACACCCTTTGCTCCAGTGTACAGCTATCTGATACCAAACCTCCGCCTCTTAACTCTGCCTCTGCTCGTGTAATCTTAGTCGGTATCTCTACACCAGTAAAATACGTCGTTGCCATTTCTGCATTTAACGTAAATTCTGTTATTACTTCACCGGATTGAAGTATGTCTGGACTAACAACACCGTCAGAAAGTGAAACAGCTTCTTCCAAAAGCTCATCAAATTCTTTTCGAAAAATATCAGCCTGTTGAATATAACTATCGTCCCTTGGTGTAAATCCTACTTGAAGGAAAAATGAATGTTCTTTCATTATCCTTGCAAAAAACAAATGTAAACCTAATGATTGCTTAATAAACTCTGTACTCGAGAACATGGCAAAGGCCCCCTAAAATTTAACTCTTATACAAATTTTATGATAATAATATATAGACTATTACAAAATATTGTATCAGTGTTATTCTATTTCTAAAAAAGAATGAGGACGAAAATAACCATTCAGGATGTGAACTGATAAAATTCGCTTTCAATACTTAATCTTAAAAATACAAGAGTTGAACAATTTTCTTATTCCCGCATATAATAAAAAAAAGCTTAAAAGGTTTTATTATGGAATTACTAGAATTTGCAGAAGAATTCCCAGAAATGTACGCAATGCTCAATGACAATGTTAACTATCTCATTGATAACAACAATATGAACGGTGAAGAGACCCTCTTACATTTAGATGACATGATTGATGGACTCTTAGATCAATATGAAGATAATAATTTTTTTGGCTTTGGTGCTGTTGACAGTCAGCAAATAGATGGATTCAGAAGAGATAACAGAGGCCACCGCAGACGTCGTAGACGTTTCCGTGATTTTAATATAAGAGATATATTAAGACTTCTATTTTTTAGAAATTTATTTGACAGACGTCACCATTAATAACAGGAATCATTGATTTTATAACCTCCAACTGATACCTTAACGCAGTTTGGAGGTATTAATATATACTACTGGCTGTAATTTATAATTACAGTTTACACAGAATGCAAATGATTGAATTTACATAAATTCGAAATTTACACAGACAAGTTCTAACATAATGAAACTAAAAAATATTGTATTTACACAGACGAATTCTAACATAATGAAAACTTAAAAATGTTGTATTTACACAGATAAGTTCTAACATAATGAAAACTAAAAAATATTGTATTTACACAGACAAATTCTAACATAATGAAAACTTAAAAATGTGGTATTTACACAGATAAGTTCTAGCATAATGAAAACTTTTAAATAGTATTCACACAGAAGTTCTGGAAATAATGAAAACTTATAAAAGTAGTTATCAACACAGACAAGTTCAACAAATAGTCAAACTTACAAAATTTAAGAATATAGATAATTGACTTAAAGAATATAGATAATTGACTTAACTTTATATTGTTTTTAATATTTATTTCAGCTATAATAAAGGATTCAATAACATTTCTTTTTAATAGGAGACAATACAATGGCAGAATATTCAATTAATGATATGCTTAAAGAAATTAATTATAATTCCTTGGATTTTATTGAACAGTATGTATTCATGA
>DALYNO010000080.1:0-10953 GCA_031975295.1 Anaerocolumna sp.
TTCTTCTCAACTCTCTGCCATAAGAAACCATATCGCCTGTAATAACAGCTATATGCTGATATCTATAATTTTTATTTCTTACTAATTCTTTAATTTCCCTGATCACAAACTGTATCTCCTGGGTTATATCACGTGTTCCATGGATACTTATACTGTCTTGTTTATCATGGTATGGTTTGTAAGGGTAGCGAAACAGATTCGCTTCCAAGGCTGCCATGGCCTTATTATTTAAGAAACGCATTGGTATGTCTGTTTGATTTATGTTCTCCATATATATATAAGGATCTATGGCTATATTCTCTTCTCTGGCCAAATCTGTGATTCTATCCATATTCTTTTTACTTAAATGAAACAATTTAAATTCTTCATTACTTCTATCAATCTCTTTTTGATCCATTGTAATGGTTATGATAACTTTTTTAGCATTCTTTAATAGTATGGATAACAGTTTATACTGAGAAGGTGTAAATCCTGTAAACCCATCTAGGCAGATAACACTATCTCTAATAATTTGTGACTTTTCTATTACACCATATAAAACATCCAATATCTCTTCAGCTGTTATATATTTTTGATCTAAATATGCTTTAAACGCTTCATAAATTGCAATCAAATCATGAAGTTTACCCTTTAGGAGAGGACTAGCAGTCAAATTTTGCTGTATTTCCTTAAGGGCATCAACTCCAATACTATACTGATATATTTCAGATAATAAAGATTTCAGTTCTTCAATAAACCCTTGCTTTTGTACATCGTGCCCAAATAATTCTAATTCTTTAGAAAGACGACCAATTAGTTTTCTAAGCACCATGGTCTTACCCGTATCTTCAAGAACTGGTGTATCTCCTCCTCCAACTTCATCAAAAATTCTGTAAGCAAGACGCATAAAACTTAAGATATCTATGTTTAAGGTTCCCTGGTTAGGATGCATGTCCACAATATCCTTTTGCGTCTGCAGGGTAAATTGTTCCGGAACAATCATTAAATAGTTTGTATCAGGATTTATGATGGACTTATTTATTATTTCATTATATAGGGTAAAGGACTTTCCTGAACCTGATTTCCCAAGAATTAATTGCAAGGACATAAAATCCCTCCTTTGTAAGGTAAATAGATCAATTTATAAATATTTTGTATTCATTATATAATAAATTTGCTCAAAGTGCAAAATGAATGCACAGTGATATTGGACTTAAGACTACATGAAAAAATATAAACTTGTAATCATAAAATTAGCTTTTGTTTAATAAGATATATAAAGTGTTTTATGGAGGTTAATGTGTGAATCAGCAGCACAATGTTTTAGAAAAATTTGTGGTCCTGATTATAAATTATCACACATCATTTATTGTACCTTGACATAGGATACAATAAAAATTACCAGGAAAGGCGTGGTGTAAATATGTCAAAAACCAAAATTGTTGTTGTTCACTTAAAGGAAATTATATATACGGCATTATTTGCAGGTTTAGGCGTACTACTGATTATTCTTCTTGTTTTTATGTTCTTAAAAAAGGGAGACGATTCTACAGCAACCATGGCATCAAATTTATACATACCAGGCGTGTGGACCTCAACTGTAGTATTAAATGATACTTCACTTAACCTGGAAGTCGTAGTGGATAAGGATCATATTAATTCTGTTCGTATTGTAAATATTGATGAAACTGTTTCCACATTTTATCCTCTCATTGAAAGTTCCTTGGATAAAATAGCTGAAGAGTTATACAATGGCAATGATATTGACAGTATTGAATTATCTGAAGATAGTAAATATACCCAGACTCTTTTAATAGACGCCATTAAAATGACATTAGCTAAAGCTGCTCCTGTAGTAGAAGAGAATTAATTAATGAATAGCCTATAAAAATACCGTGGAACTCTTATTACAGCGATCTGTAATATAAAGAATTACACGGTATATTTTTTATATAATAATAAGCATAAGATGATGTTGGATTTATAAATTATCAATTACTATTACATCCTAACAATTTGTACATATCAGAAACTCTCACCCTTCGATTCTATCATTTACAAAGGCGCATTGCTTCTTTCTGATTTGTGTAAGTTGCCCAGAAAGTGTTTTGTTTAGAGCAATTAGACCTAAGCACCAAAGAATTAATTCGAATACAGTAAGTTTCATTGTATGTTTACGATAGGCACTATGTTTTGTTTATCTTTTAATCTTCACAACCATTAAGGTTGTATTTTTATGATATATAAGGTGATTTCGCGTCCTGAAAAATTATGCCGATAATACCCGGTCCAGTATGTGCTCCAATTGCACAGCCTACATAGCTTTCCATAAAATTTTTACAGCCATATTTCTCAATGAGCATACTTTTAACAAGTTCCATTGTTTCTTTATCATCCCCATGAACCAATCCTATGGTCTGCTTTTCTAAGTCCGCACCTCTTTCACCGACCAGGTCTACTAATCTTTTCAGAGATTTCCCACGTCCTCTTACCTTTTCAAAAGCATGTAAAGAACCATTATCATCAACCTCAATAATTGGCTTAATATCTAAGAGTCCACCTGCAATTGCAGAAGTTCTGCTGAGTCTTCCGCCTTTATAAAGGTATTCTAAGGTTTCAACCGTAAATACATGTTCCATGTGGTCACAATAAAATTGAATGGCTTCAACAATTCTATCTTTGGGTTCTTGATTATTTACCATTATCAGAGCTTTTTCTACCACTAGTCCAAAACCAAGTGATGCACATTTTGAATCAATGATAGTCAAATCAAAATCAGGATATTCCTCTAATAACTCTTCTTTCGCTATATTAGCGGCATTATAGGTTCCTGCAATTCCAGTAGAGAAGCAGATGTATATCAGTGAATCTTTATTCTTAGCATATGGTTCAAAGTTCTTATGAAACATAAAGGAATTAATATGGTAAGTCTTCACATCCGTACCACTTTTTAAAATGTTGTAAAATTCTTCTGGCATAATGGTCTGTCCATCAAAATAATCCTTTTCATTAATAACAACAGGTGTTGGTATTACATGTAGATTATATTTTTCTACAAGCCACTTAGGAACGTCGGAAGCAGAATCCGTAATAATTTTTAGTGCCATTTTATCCCCCTTGTATATGTGTAGTTGTGTTGTGTTATATTACTTTATTTCTTCCAATTCTTTTAACCAGATATGTGCACTGGCATCACTAGGCATACGTAAATCTCCTCTTGGTGATACTGCTACAGAACCAACTTTAGGGCCGTCTGGAAGGCAAGACCTTTTAAACTGTTGACTGAAAAATCTACGATAGAATATCTTAAGCCATTTTAAAATAACTTCCTTATCGTAATTTTCAAAAGCAAGAACAGCCAAACGATACACTTTTGCTGGTGCAAATCCATATCTTAATACATAATAAATGAAGAAATCATGTAACTCATAAGGCCCAACTATATCTTCAGTAATTTGTGATATTTGTCCTTCTACCGGTGGAAGCAGTTCTGGGCTAACAGGTGTATGAAGAACATCGATAAGGACATTTTTAATATTCTCATCTATACTTGTTTCTGCAAAATAAGATACCAGATATCTAACAAGCGTTTTTGGTACAGAAGCATTCACGCCATACATAGACATATGATCTCCATTATAGGTTGCCCAACCTAAAGCCAATTCTGACATATCTCCGGTGCCTATTACCAATCCATTGTATTTATTCGCCAAATCCATAATAACTTGCGTTCTTTCTCTGGCTTGTGAATTCTCATATGTTACATTATGATTATCCCTATCATGGTTGATGTCCTTAAAATGCTGCAGGACTGCATCCCCAATTGGTATCTCTAAAAAGGATGTATGCAGCTGTTTTGCAAGGCCTACTGCATTCTGATACGTTCTGTCAGTGGTGCCAAAACATGGCATAGTTACCGTTATAATGCCTTTTCTATCCCATGCTAATAGATCAAACGCTTTACAGATAATTAAGAGTGCTAACGTAGAGTCAAGACCACCTGAAACTGCAATAACACAATTCTTCAGGCCTGTATGTTCTAACCTCTTTTTCAATCCGAAAGCTTGAATGTTAATAATCTCTTCACATCTTTTATTTCTTTCTTCAAGTCTTGAGGGCACAAAAGGTGCTTTATCAATATTTCTTGTTAAAATTGTTTCCTCATTTATTATGTTAAGATTATATTGAAAAGGAATGTAGGTAAAATCCATTACATGAGATACGTTAAAGGTGGTCATTCTTCTTCGTTCTCCTGTAAGTTTTTGCATATCTATTTCTGTTATAATTAATTCATTTGTAAATCTTTTAGATTCTTTTAAAAGAGTACCATTTTCGGCAATTAAGTTATGGCCGGAAAAAACCAAATCTGTTGTAGACTCTCCTTCTCCTGAAGCAGCATAAATATATCCACTAACTAACTTGGCAGACTGCATTTTAATTAAATCCCTTCTATACGAATCCTTGCCTGTTATTTCATTACTTGCTGAGGGATTTAATATGAGCGTTGCACCAGCCAGAGCTTGATTTACACTAGGAGGGTTAGGAACCCAGAGGTCATCACATATTTCAACTCCAATGGTTAAATAGGAAAAATTACTGCATCTGAACAATAGCTTAGTACTGATTGGAACTAAATCATCAAAGAAGTTAATGTATTCTATGTTATCAAAACCAGGATTAAAATGTCTGGCTTCATAAAATTCAGAGTAATTTGGCAGATTTTTTTTAGGTACAAAGCCTAAAATACTACCATCCATTATGACTGCAGCCGTATTATATAACTTAGCATCTTTAAGCAGCGGTGTACCTATTGTTACAAGAATGTCTAAGCCTTTGGTATAATCTATTATTTCTTTTAATACATGATTGGTTTGATTGATTAAGGTTTCCTGCAAAAATAACTCTCCACAGGTATAGCCTGTAAGACACAATTCAGGAAATACAAGTACTTTCACTTGTTGTTTCACTGCAAGATCAATTAGATTTTTAATTTCCTTCCCGTTATGTACCGGGTTTGCTACTTCAATTTTAGGCGTTGCTGCTGCAACTTTTAAGAAACCATCCTTCATATGATTCTCCAACTTTTCTAAATTCTGCGAATTTATTAAACTAAACATAAATGATATGGCAAACTTGGTTGCTTTACTGTTCAAATAACCCTTAGAGGTTATTTAAAAAAAGGCAGCTAATGCTGCCCTTTATCTTTAGTCTAATATACCCAAAAAGCCGTTTCCTGTATTTTGACTCCTAGCCAAAGCTAGGTGGGTTTCCGCAAATAAGCCTCTGTCTTCCACTGCAAACGGTGGCCTGACATAATCTTATAGATTAAGAATCCCGTATTATATGATGTAGGTTCAAAATAACAGGAGTGTCGCACATTCCAGGAAGTTCTTATGGACTAATTATAACCCACAAGATAATAAATTTCAAGTTTTTTATATCTGAAATAATACTAAATATTTAACTCTTCAACATAATTCTCCAAGCATTGGAACATAAATACAAATTCAGTGCCTTTTCCTTCTTCGCTGTAAACACTAATTTCACCATCATGTTTTAATGCAATTTGTTTGGCAATGGCTAGTCCTAAACCTGAACCTTGCGCATTTTGCTTTAACTTGGATTTATAAAATTTATCAAAAATATTAGAAAGTTCATTTGGTGCTATACCAACACCTTCGTCTTTAATTGATATTTTTAGTTTGTCCTGTTTTGATAAAATTATGTGTACACAGGCATTTTCATGTGAGAATTTTATTGCATTATCTAAAATCACTAAAAACATCTGCTTCAAACGATCATAATCACCCATCATCATATAATAAGCGTGACTTTTTTTAATTTCAAGTTTAATATTCTTTTCTTCACTAAGGGCATGAAAACTTCTGATTAAATCCTCCATAATCTGAAGAATATCCACAGGCTCCTTCTCCACTGAAAAATCTGGATTCTGCATTTTCGACAGGGTCAATAAATCCCCTACCAATCTTTCCATACCTTTACACTCACTTAAAATTTTTATATAATACTGTCTCGTTTTTTCTTCCCCGGTAACAACACCATCTACTAAGGATTCCATATAAGCTCTGATAACTGTAATTGGCGTTCTAAGTTCGTGAGAAACATTTGCAAAAAAATCTACTCTTGCTTGTTCCCTTCCAAGACGTTCCATCTCATTTTCTTCTAGCTTTTCAGCCAGTATATCTATGGTATCAGCAAGGTCTCCAATCTCATCCCGTCTGTGTATTTGTGTTTTGCTTCCATACTTGCCCTCAGCTAACTTCATAGCCGTATTACCAATAGACGCCACAGGATTAGATATACCTTTTGCAAAAATAATGGCTAAGATAAAGGATATAAATAAAGATATACCAACACTCATCAAGATTACATACATACTGTTTTGTATTATAGCCTCTTGTTCCTTTATCTGAGCTACCACAACAATTGCGCCGATAGTTTCATCATCTACAGTAATCGGAAGTCCTAAGATTGCCTTAGTTCCACCAAATGCTTCATAGTAACCAAGTCTATAATCACCTCTACCAGAGAAAGCATTATTAACTACTTCTACAAAATCAGTTGGTAAGGTTAAATCCCAAAAGAAATTTTCATATTCCTCTTTCATAGGATTTTTGGCAGAGGGGTTTGATATGGTATAAATATCAGGCATTGTTTCTTTGAAAATTTCTAGCATTTTGATATTTTCTGTATAAGTACTTAGATCATCTTTCGTGATAGCCGAAATAATTATGTTTGATATTTTTGTTGCCTGTATTCTCATATTTTCCCTATAACTATCTGAAATCATACTCTCATTTAATTTAAGAAAAATAATACCAATCAATATACCTAAAATCATTAGTACAACTGCATAATTTAAGTAAACCTTAAAAAAAAGCCTATTCCACGGTTTGGCCTTCTTCTTTTTCTCCATTTAATTTCCGTACCTTTCTCCTGTTTTTATGAAAGGCTAAAGAGTTAGGATTCTTCAATTTCAAATTTATATCCTACACCCCATATGGTTTTTATATTCCAGTCAGGATGAGGGATTGCATCAAGTTTAGCTCTAAGTCTTTTGATGTGGGAATCAACTGTACGACTGTCTCCAAAATAATCAAACCCCCATAGGCTGTCTAATAAATTATCTCTAGTAAATACCTTATTCGGGTTTTTGGCTAGTGTCCACATGGTCTCTATTTCCTTCTTGGTAAGAGACATTCTATTCCCGTCAATTAACAATGTATACTCATCAAGATTAATATGCATATTACATACCTGAATCACATTACCATTTGTTACATCTTTTTCCGGTCTAACTAACCTTCTAAGAATAGCTCTGATTCTGGCCATTACTTCACTAGGACTAAAAGGTTTCACGATATAATCATCCGCACCAATATCTAATCCCATAATTTTCTCAAAGTCTTCTCCCCTGGCTGTTATTAATATAACCGGCACATTGGATTTGGCTCTGATTTTTCTACACACTTCATAACCATCTTCTTTTGGCATCATAACATCTAAAAGTACAGCTACTGGATTAAAATTCTCAAACATACGAAAGGCTTCTTCCCCATCGTTAGCCACTACTGGTTCGTAACCTTCTTTCTTGGCGTAGGCTGATAATACATCAGTAATATCCTGATTATCATCAGCAATTAATATATATTGCATTACTGATTCCTCCAAAATTGATCATTTCAAATTTTATAACTTTTTCGTCATTAGGTATATGCACTTTATAAAACATTATAGACCAACCAATTATGTAAAAACAACCCCTAATGTTCAATTTCCATTTTATCACTTAATACCCATTTAATCCTTAAGTTTTTTTTAAGTTTTTGACATCTTTCTGACAAAAAATAGTATTAAAGTAATAATATGAAAGTGGAGTGGGGATAATTCTTATCTGGGACTAATTTAATAGGAAGATGTAATTGGAGGTAAACCCATGAGAACGTTTTTAAAAAAATGTTGCATCGCGCTGGGCTTGTTTTTATTCTTTGCAATCATCCTGCCGTTTCCCAATATGGGAAATACTAAGGCTGCTGCTTCTGTAGTTGAAACTGAGCAAACAGAAATTAAACTGAATGTTAAAAGCAAATCTATTATAAAAGATGCTACCTTTGCATTAAAAGTATATAATGTTGCAAACAATCAGAAAATATTCTTTAAATCCAGCTCAACTTCAATAGCTACAGTTGATGAATCAGGCACAATTACCGCAGTAGATTTTGGTACTGCCACCATTTCTGTTACTGTTAAAGAAGGTTTAAAAACAATATCAACACAGGAATGCCAGATTACAGTTGGTCCTCCAGCAATTAGTGTAAAATTAACCAAATCCGAACTAACTTTGGAAGTTGGTGATAGAACTACACTTATGGCTATCCTTAAACCCAATAATACAGTAGAAGAAGCAAGATTCGTAAGCAATGATCATACAATTGCTAGCGTGAGTATCGGCGGCCAAGTTACTGCTAAGTCAGCAGGCTTTACTTATATTTTTGCGTCTATTAGCAACGGTAAGTATGATGTATGTAAAGTAACTGTAGTAGAAAAATCAACAACTGATACATCTGCTGCAAAATAATTGCAGTAAAGAAACCAGTGAATGAATCACATTTACAAAATAAGGGATTTCATCAAGAAATCCCTTATTTTTTGTTTTCTTCCGAATAAAGATAATACATTTTTTAAATCTTTACAGTGGAATATGCCTTGTTATTTTTCTTGATTAACTTCATGAAAATCTTCTTCCTCTTCAGATTTCAATTCAGTATTGTCTAATTTATTTTTGACTGCCTCCATAAAGTTAAATCCTGTCATTGCCTCAATGGTTTCAGGTAATTGACTAATGATATCTGTTACATATCCCGAAACTTTTGCCGCACCTGACCCACCATGTTCCGAACCATTGTCAACGATAACAATCTTCTCTGTTTTTGCCAATGGAGCTGCAATGGATGCAGCAATTTCAGGAAGTTTCTCAATGATCATCTGGGTAATGGCCGCGTTATTATATAATTTAAATGCTTCTGCCTTCTTTTCCATGGTTTCAGCTTCTGCCTTACCTTTGGCTAAAATAGCTGCACCCTCTGCTTCGCCTTTGATTCTGATTGCTTCTGCTTCTGCCTCTGCTCTTACTTTAATGGCTGTACTGTACGCTTCTGCTTCCTTTAACTCAGAATATTTCTTTGCATCTGCACCTTTACTTATCTTATACATATCGGCATCTGCCAACTTATTAACCGTTGCAAGAAGTTCTTTTTCTCTTCTAAGTGCTTCCTTATCCTGAATTTCAGTTTCTTTTTCTTTTTTTGTAAGCTCAACCAACATGGCCGTTTCAGTTACTTCTTTAGCAACCTTATTCTTTTCTATTTCATAAGCCAAGTCCGCTTTTGCTTTTACTGTTTCTTGTTCTTCACGATATGCCTGAATCTTTAATTCTTTTTCTTTATTTGCTTCAGCCACATAAGTTTCAGCAATAATCTTAGCTTCTTCACCAAGTCTTTCCGCTTCTGCAACTTTTACTTTAGTCTCTTTTGTTGCCTCTGCTTCTGCAATTGCAGCATTTTTCTTAACCTCTGCAATACGAGGCTTACCAAGAGCCTCTAAGTATCCATTTTTATCTGATATATCTCTAATAGTGAAGGCCTTTAATTCAAGACCCATACTAGAAAGTCCCATAGCTGCAACTTCCTGAACCTGTGATGCAAATTTTTCTCTGTCCTTATAAATTTCTTCCACTGTCATTTTAGAAATAATTTCTCTAAGCTTACCTTCCAAAACGTCTTTGGCGGTGTCTTTAATAATCTCAATTGTTTGCTGCTCGCGGCCTGTATAAAATTGTTCCACTGCATTTAAGATGCTCTCTTTGTCACTCTTTACTTTAATAACAGCCACACCATCAGCTCTAATGTCAACACCTTGTTCAGTTCTAGCACCATCTGTTCTAATCTCTATTTTCATATTTTCCAATGAAATTCTGTCCGACCGCTCTAGTAAAGGAATGACAAATCCACCGCCACCAGAGATTACTCTCTTTTTTAGTCCGGTAACAACAACTGCCTTATCCTGGGGTACTCTTTTCCACATTGTAGTAATAAGCATTAAAAAAAATACAATGATCAGTACAAGAATACCTGCAATTACATATGCTTGCATCTTACTTCCTCCTTGAATTAAACTATTAATAATTTTTATATTAACGTACTCGTACGTTAGATATCCTCCATATTCGCCACATAAAACACGTAGTCTTCTATCCAGCAGATAGCTACATCCTTACCTACAGTAATTTCTCCTCCGGTAGTTGATTTGGCTGGTGATACATAACTATTCCCGTTAATTACATACCTGATTTCACCAAATCCATCTTTAAATATGGTCTCAGAAACGATAGCATTCAAACCAACCAGTTCTTTTGCATCAGGTGTGCTGGTATTCTGGGCCTTTTTTAGGGGGCGAAGTACTAAAAGATGAATAACTACACTTACAAAAAGTCCAGACAGAAACGCTATTAAAATTTCTATGAATACTGGGAAAAATTCTACATAGCCAGTTAAAATCCAGCCAACACCTCCAAAGACAGTTAAGAATAAAATAAACAATGTAGGGCTTATGGGAATAAAAATAGAGTTTCCCAAAAAATCTATGTCTAAATCTAATCCTTCCATACCAAAGGCATCTAAAAATGTACTAAAAAACAAAGATAATACGATTAATGCAACTCCCACTATAAAACAGACTTGAAAGACTGTAAGCATTTTACTCACCTCCAATAAAATTATATGCCAAATGAATTAAGTACATATTACACTTAAATTAAAATCACATTAAAAATATATACACTATAGATATTAATTTAATGTTTCGTCCTATATTTATTGTATCATTTTTACACTGAATGTCAATTTCCGCCAGTTTAAATATTTATTTTATGATTCACTCCAGTGTTGTTTTTAC
>DALYNO010000081.1:0-598 GCA_031975295.1 Anaerocolumna sp.
TTTAGTTAACCTTTCAGAATTATACTGTTCATCAATGTAAGCAATATAATCCTTCTGTTCTCTCTCACTTTTTGCATAGCAAACATCATAGATGTTGAAGCTAAGTGTTTTTGTGAGGTTGTTAAAGCCATACAAAGTCAGCTTTTTTTCCAACCCTAACATCACAACCTTTCTATTCATAATCGGATTTCATTGTAGCATGTTTGTATATAAAAATCAATGTATAATTCTAAAAGGAGCCGTAGTATATTATTCAGATATTTTATAGATATTTATACTATGGTTTCCTTCATTCTGTGCCTTAATTTTAATATTACTTCCCAATGATAAAAACACAAACAGACTGCATAAATTAGCCAGTCTGTTTTGTAAATGAATCTCTTTTTTATCCCCAATTTTATATTTATGAGTTGCTAATTAAAAAGTGCTTTTTTAATTTATCAGCCATGTTATATCACTCTAAAATTTCATGATTTATTCCTTTATAACTGTAATCTCAACGGACATACTTACAGGTATAATTCCATCATCAGCTATAAATAGAATCTTATATCCTTCATCTCTGAAATCCTCACAGCTAGGAGTCCATTCAAAGGTA
>DALYNO010000081.1:608-10901 GCA_031975295.1 Anaerocolumna sp.
GTTTACCAGGCACAAACACGGATGTATGAAATCTTGCATGTTTTGGTAATCCCTCTACTTTTAGTATCATAGGTTTCATATTACCCTGTACAGTATAGTCCTTGGAAGAAATTGGTTCGTTATAAATTTTACCATCCGTTTCTAACATGGAGGTTTCAAAAGCTGGCTGCCTTGCAATAACATTGAATCTCAGGGTTTCTCCTACTTTTACCCTTTGTTTCTTTATTTCATAGAAAAATGGTCGAAATACAGTTTGGGGTAATGGATAATCTTTCGTTTCAACAGGATAGGTATATCCTGTCTCAGGTATGGCTACAGTTTCATAATCATAGAAACTATCCTTTGGTGTTCCGGGTGCCGGTGCGTCAACTATCCATGTTTTTACGGATAGACCATCTTCAATGGTAACATCTTGTACCGTGGTGGTGCTGTATTTATAGTTCTTCACATATTCATAACCTGCTGGTCTTTTATATAAATTTGTGACAGTGACTATTGTTTCAATATTATCACAATGGGAGGCTTGTATATTTTGTAGTAAACCCCTCTCAATGTCATCAAGTACAATCGGATATCTGCTGTCTTCTGTCAAATATTCTAATTTAAGATGATTGATGTGAAGATTTTCAACATGTCTTGCATAAAGTCCGTATGCAGGTAATATACCCCAATTACTTGGCTCAGGATATACTTCTGGAAGTTCAGGTATGTTAAATGGTGCACCAACCCAGCTATTTTTATCCCATTGAACTCTTGGTAAAAGTCCTTCATTTTTTAGGAAAAAGGTATTCACCAGCCATGGTAAAGATTGAACACTTGACTTCATTTTACCGCTTGGGTTATACTCCCAATTGGTATTTAACTGCCTTTGTTCTATTGCATGGGTAAGATTAAGTCCCCCCCGGTAGCTAACTGTTATATTCTCTAACTGAACATTTCTCACCCTGCTGCCTACTAGTCCCATAATTTCAATAGGATAGCGAGGGTCTACATTTGTTGCCGTAATATTCCTTATCCTTATATTATAAACAGCTGCTATGTGATCACTACCACTGGCATTTGCATAAAAGCATAATTCCTCTTCTTTTAATTCCTTGGTATAATCTGGTACATAGGAATGTGTATTCACATCGTAGGTTAATGCATAGTATTTACCCTTCTCCATATGGTAATTGGCTGGATTTTGTCTAGTTGGATCATCCCCATCAACTATTTGGAAGTAAGAATGTCCGTCAACAGATACCTTTTTCGTTCTATTGTTAGATGGCAGATAGCGCTTTGCCGGATAGACAGTATATTCTTTTGTAGCTGGCAATACAAAGTTTTTATTATCAAGTCTTATGTTATTATTTTCTATACTGTGTAAGGTATCATCTGTAGTATTGCCTGTAACAGGAAATCTGCCTCTATCCCCAACTTTAATAAAAATAGGTGAACTGCTTATGTCATCAAGGGTTGAGTCTTCAAAGATAATATTACTTAAGTCAGATCCATCCACTGCTTCAAGTGCAAAGCCTCTGGAACGTCTGAATTCAACTCTTCTTACTGTCACACAGTCATATCCACAAGTGGATTCTGTACCAAGTTTCACTCTGGCAGTAGGGCCACAACGATCCGTTGCAATTAATTTATCTCTGGTATATGTTCCTCCATAAACCGAACCCATATCATAACCACTTACTTTACAATCTTCAATTAGAACATTTTGTAGAGGCATAAATATTCCGCCGCCATAAGACGCTTTCATAACAATGCCATCATCCGTTAAGGAATTAAATGTAGAATTTCTTATAGTAACATGCTGACAGCAGTCCACATCAAAAGCGTCCCTGTTGGTATCCAACAGTATGTGATCTACAAACATATTTTTAACGCAGATTGCTATAATAGCAAAATGTCCTCCTGCAACTATAGAAAAGTCACATAGGGATACATTCACACATCTTACTAAAGAAATTCCTTTATTGCCAAACCATTCTCCCCGGTGTCCTCTATCTGATCGTCTTAAGGGTTCTTCCGGATCGCCACCCATTAATACCTGTTCTAACTCACCTTTATCATTTAAGGCAGAACCATCAATCAAACCTTTGCCGTAGATCATTACGTCATGAAGATCTGCACCATAAATTAAACTATTTGCAAAGTATGTATGTCCATGGTCTTGAAGGCCAACATAAAGATTAACTTCAGGCTCACCGTAATTGCCACCTTCACCAGTTTGTAATTCATAAGAATTAACAATATCTGTTTTGGCTGCATGAAGAATACTACCTTCACTTAAATATAAATTCACTCTGCTTTTTAAATATATGGTATAAACTTTATAATCACCTGCCGGAACAACTACTGTACCACCTTGTTTTGATGCTTTTATGATAGCATTATTGATGGCATTGGTATTTTCAACGGGCGTTTTATCAACTCCTGCACCAAAATCAAGTATATTTAACATATTATCTTCTTTAAGAAGATATTTTCTATCAAATGAACAACCTGTAGCTTCTTTTACTTGAAACATAATGTCCTCCTCATTAGAATTTCTACGATTCCATTATAATCAGGATATTACATTATTACTCTAAATTCAACGCAAATAGGGGTTAAATCTTCTTAAAAAGGATGTTTCTAATAACTTTGTTATATTACTCCTTTATCATTTGGATGCATTAGGTCAGGAAGGTATTCCTCTGGGCTGCACTTATTCTCCATTATTACCTCTAAAAGTTTTTCCCACATTACTACAGGGATTTGGTAATTAGCCGCAACTTTTTCCTGTGCTATAATAGATACAAAACAAATACTACGAATCGATACCTTAGAAAAATAATAAAAAAAAGGCCTTTTGCCAGTGTTTGTGCAAGTGCTACGCACCTGGTACAAACACTTGACAAAGAGCCTAAAAAAAACACTATATTAAGATTTATGATTTCTTAATATAGTGTTATATATGGCTTCTTATAACTTTTATTTTGTCTTATAACTTATGTTATCATTTCTATTCATTTTATTTATTTCTATGGTTCCCGTATTGTTACTGCATTCTAAGTTAGAAATATTATGATACGCTATGAACCTACATTTCTTTTTTACGAATCAGATCATAAACTGCAAGCGCAACGCCAAAGTCAACAAATATCTTCTGTTTTGGGTGAGGGCAACTATCCATAGCATTGCCATCTTCATCAATAATCTGCTTAACAGTCACAATTACATTATCTCCGTTAGGCTTCATAATTTCAACTTCTTCACCAACACTAAATTTATTTCTTTGTTCTAGCTGATATAAACCATTTTCATTTACACCTTGTACTATACCAAGATAAGTATACTCTTTAATATAGGTATTATTATCATAGATCTGTGCATCTTCATTTGGTTTACCAAAATAAAATCCTGTAGTAAATTGTCTGTAGGTACATTTAGAGATTTCTTCCTTATAATACGGAATATTTTGTTCATATCTAAGTGGTGACTCAAAGAAATCATCTATTGCTTTTCGATAAGTCCTTGTAACTGATGCTACATATAGAGCAGTCTTCATTCTACCCTCAATTTTTAAACTGTTTATCCCTGCATCTATTAATTCCGGTATATATTCAATCATACATAAATCTTTGGAATTAAAAATAAATGTACCTCTTTCATTTTCTTCTATAGGCATATATTCTCCCGGCCTTGTTTCCTCAGTCAAGTGATACTTCCATCTGCAAGGATGGGTGCAAGCCCCTCTATTAGCATCTCTGCCGGTCATAAAATTACTAAGCAGGCATCTTCCTGAATGTGCCATACACATAGCGCCATGAACAAAGGATTCTATCTCCAAATCATCTGGGATATTCTCTCGGATACCTTTAATCTCACTTAAGGACAATTCTCTGGCAGAAACTACTCTTTTAGCACCCATTCTGTGCCAGAAACGATAAGTCCCGTAATTCACATTATTAGCCTGGGTGCTAATGTGGAGTTCCATTTCAGGAATGACTTCCTGTGCTATTTCAAATACACCTGGATCGGAAATAATGAGCGCATCCGGTTTAATTTCTCTAAGTTCCTCGAAATATTTTCTAACACCGGCTAAATCTTCATTATGTGCTGTAATATTAGCAGTTACATAAACCTTTTTACCATAAGAATGTGCAAAGGCAATGCCTTCTTTCATATCTTCAGCTGAAAAATTCTTGGCTTTGGCTCTAAGACCATACATTTCACCACCAATGTAAATGGCATCAGCACCGTAGATAACCGCTGTTTTTAGTACTTCTAAATTACTTGCTGGTATTAGTAATTCTGGTTTTTTAACAGTTATAAACTGTTTAAAATCTATATCATTTGATAATTCACTCATATGATTGCACCTTTCGTATTCTTTAAATTGCTAAGATTAGTGTGTCAATAGCCTGAATCAGGCTGTAGAATAAATCTTAAGGCAAAACCTTTCTTATATACATTGTAATAAAAAAGATAGCTTTTGACACTTAAGCTTATTCGTATATTGTAAAACTATAGTCGCCTATCTATATGTTATTTATTAACTTATAATTAGGCGAACTTGTGTTAAACACTAGTTCGCCTAATTATATAATTGATATCCCATCATGTCAACTTATTACTACGATATAAACTTATCATTTTTTATTACAACATTTATTTACATAAACTATTTCCAAACCAACAACAATAAAAATTGGTATAAGCATCTTTATCGCAAATGCATCTGTATTTATAGAAGCAATTGCCCCCATGATAGCAGCTATGCTTAATAACATTACTCCCATACTTCTGCACAGTTTTTTCTCATCTATCTTCTCTTTTTCTTCCTGACTGGCTGTATTATATCCAGCAATTAGCCAGCTGCCTTTGCCAAAAAGCAAAAAGATACTGCAGATTACAAAAATAGCAATCACAATATAAACAATAAGCATATTACCCCCCCTATTACAATAAAGATGTAAATTATACTAATTTTGTACTTACAGTTATTCCATCCCCGATAGGTATGATTGCCGTTTCCAGGCCCTCAGTATGAGTAAGCGTATATAAGTACTCTCTCATTCTGGTATGGATGGTCCTGTCTCTTCTGGTAACACCAAATCTAGACTGAGCAACAGCTCCGTCTTGTAATACATTGTCTGTTATTAAAAGGCTTCCCTTTGGCATCATTTTAAGAATATGTGGAAGGAAATTCATGTACTGACCTTTGGCTGCATCCATAAAGATAAAGGGATAGGATTCCCCCTTGTCTGCCAAGTCCTTAAGTATTTCTAAAGCATCTCCCTCTAATATTTTTATCTTTGAACCATGAGGAGCTTTACTTATGTTCTCTTTTGCTTTCGCTAAACGCATTTCCACTTTCTCTATTGTAGTGATCAAACAATCTGCTGGCATACACTCGCTCATTAAAAGAGCAGAAAAACCGACGGCTGTCCCAACTTCCAGAATTTTGTCAGGTTGATTTGAACATACCAAAAATCTTAACAAAGACTGGGTTTCTTTTCTAATAATTGGTACCCCTTCTTCTAATGCTCTTTTTTCTAAATCATATAAATAGTCAGGTAATTCTTTGGTTAGAGAATTTATATACGCAGTTATTCTTTCGTTAACAATCATACTCACATCGAAATCATATTTTAATATGATTCTACCTTGCCATGTCCGACAGGGTAATCCTTTCCATTAATAAATGGCGAACCAGCAAATAACCGGTTCGCCTAATTATATACTCTTTTAATCTGTACTGTCAAATCTTTGCTTCGCTACTATCTATTCTTCGTCCTCTTCCGAATCTGAGGGTACAGTTATTATATCAAATATTTCATCATAGGTCATAGATGTATTTAATGTATAGGTACCTGGCATAATAGAATGGCTTTGCAACTTAGCCTTTACATAGAAAGCATATTTATTCTTGATTAACTTGTTTGCCTCTAGCTTAAGAGCAACATTAATGGATGATTCTCCTTTTTTAATTTGAATATCCACGTCATGTCCAGGTGCGGGTGCTGCTGTTACTTGCCCAAATATTTGATAAGTAAAATCATAGGTGATTCCACTGGCTTTAATAATCAGGACTACTACAACAACATAAAATAACACATTCAACAATATTCTTATTATTCCCACTGTAACTCTTAAAACTAACTGTGCAGAGGTAGGCTTAGTCATACTAGCTGGCTCCTTTGGTCATTAATTTACTTCCATGATTATTGGGAGTATCATAGGGTTCCTTTTTGTTTTCTTCCATACGTAATCACTTAAGGAATCCTTAATTTCGTTCTTCATCTTGCCCCAATCAGTAGTATTACGGCTTAAGCATTTATCCAGTGCATCATTTACTACAACCTTTGCTTCATCCATTAAATTCTCTGATTCTCTAACGTATACAAATCCCCTAGACACAATATCTGGACCAGATAGAATTTGATTTGTATATTTTTCAAGGGTAACTACAACTATAAGTAATCCATTTTCTGATAGATGTTGTCTGTCACGAAGTACTATATTACCAACATCACCAACTCCAAGGCCATCTACAAATACGCCTTGCGCAGGTACTTTACCAATAACACCAGCTCGTTCGTCTGATAGTTCTAATACATCTCCTGAAGAAATGACAAATACATTTTCCTTTGGCACACCCATTGTCTGAGCAACTTCAGAGTGTTTCATCAGATGTCTAAACTCACCATGAACTGGAACTGCATATTTGGGTTTTGTTAAGGCATAAATCAGCTTAATTTCTTCCTGGCAAGCATGACCGGATACATGGGTATCTTGGAATATAACTTTAGCACCTTTCATAGATAAATCATTGATTACCTTTGAGACAGGCTTTTCATTACCAGGTATTGGTGTAGAACTAAAGATTACAACATCACCAGGTTTTATAGATATTTTCTTATGAATGGAGGCTGCCATTCTTGGTAATGCTGCCATGGCTTCACCCTGACTGCCTGTAGTAATAAGTACTATCTTTTCATCAGGATAATTCTTCATTTGCTCTATATCAATTAATATATTGTTTGGCATCGTGATATATCCAAGCTCTGAGGCAGTGGATATAATATTTACCATACTTCTTCCTTCAATTACAACTTTTCTTCCATATTTATCAGCTGAATTGATAATCTGCTGTACACGGTCAACATTAGATGCAAATGTTGCAACGATAATACGATTGTGTGAGTTATCTGCAAAAATGTTATCGAAAGTTTTACCAACTGTTTTCTCAGACATTGTATATCCAGGACGTTCAACATTGGTACTGTCACAAAGTAATGCAAGAACTCCTTTTTTACCTAGCTCTCCAAATCTTTGTAAATCAATTACACTACCAAATACTGGTGTATAATCAACTTTAAAATCACCTGTGTGTACAATAATTCCAGCTGGTGAAAATATAGCTAAAGATGCTGCATCCGCAATACTGTGATTAGTACGGATAAATTCAATACGGAAGCATCCAAGGTTAATAGATTGACCATGTTTAATGACTTTTCTTTTTGTTGTCTTTAATAAATTATGTTCTTTTAATTTATTCTCAATAATACCGATTGTCAATTTGGTCGCGTAAATCGGTACATTAATATCTCTCAAAATATATGGCAAAGATCCAATATGATCTTCATGACCATGGGTAATTACAAAACCTTTTACTTTGCTAATATTCTCTTTTAAATAAGTTACATCAGGTATAACTAAATCAATACCTAACATTTCATCTTCAGGAAATGATAAACCACAATCAACAACTATAATGCTGTCTTCATATTCAAATGCAGTAATGTTCATTCCTATTTGTTCTAATCCGCCTAAGGGTATAATTTTAATTCCCTTATTATTTGTTAAATTATCTTTCAAACAATGCACCTCCATGGTTAGTTTATGTAATAATGAGCCATTATATTTTAAAGTGCACCATCTATTTAATTCGATTTGATTTCTATTAGAATTTATATCATTGTATTATTTTGTTCTCTCTTCTTTGCAGTCATTACAGTACCCAAGTAATTTGACTTCATGGTCAACAACTTCAAATCCCATAGTTTCTTGTATACGATGTTCTAAAGCCTCTAATAAATCGCCTTGAAATGTCAGTACATTTCCACAATTAAGGCATACCAAATGATGATGATGGTGTATCCTGCCGTCGTCGCTTTGTCTTCCAATTTCATATCTAACAAAGCCATCACCTAAGTTCAGCTTATCAATAAGATTCAACTCCGCCAATAACTGAATAGTTCTATAAACCGTTGCAAGTCCGATATCCGGATTCTTCTCTTTTACCAATTCATATATTTCTTCCGCAGTTAAATGCTCATCAGGTCTGTCCTCCAACGCTTCCAGAATTTCGATTCGCTGCATGGTAACCTTAAGCCCTTTTTCTTTTAATAATGTTTTGAATCGATCCTGTTTCTCAAGCATGATATATCACCTTCCCGATTTTGTATTTCAATAATAAAATCCCAAAATTAAACGAATTAAATAATCAGCACTTTTATATCATTTTAATTCTATATATAATTTTTACTCAAAATAACAATATCTTTTATTTTATTTCACTAAATCTATATATTTATTTACTTTTTCTAACTTGTTTTATTTAATGACTGTTACTTCTTGTTTTAGTTGTATACTACTTTTATAATACTATAACTTATACATCTATAGTTTTATATTTCTTTATTTCAATCATTTTATATCTCTATCGTTTTATATTTCTATCGTTTTTATTTCAATCGTTTTATATCTCTATCGTTTTATATTTCTATCGTTTTATACTTCTATCGTTTTATACTTCTATTGTTTATATTTCTATTTCAATCGTTTTATATTTCGATTGTTTATATTTCAATCGTTTTATATTTCTACTGTTTTATATTTCTACTGTTTTATAATTCGATTGTTTCACATTTTTTTGTATTCCATTTCGATTGTTTCATAATTCTATCGTTTTATATTTTTACTGTATTAAAATTGCTGTTTATATCTAGTTATATCTTAAATCCTGTATGATATCTCTATAGTTCTATAGATCATGTTTAACATTAATTTAGTTACATTAATTAGTTATATATTTACTGCCTATATCTTGATTTCTATCACTACTATTGAAATCAGTCTTATATAGTTTTATATTTCGTTTCATATTACTATTGTTTCATATATGCTGTTTTTATTACAACTCAATATCTGTATCTTCTAGTAATTCTTCAAATATCTTAGCAACCAAATCAAGTTCTTCTTCGTCTTCAATAAAGGTATACAATGCAGAATCATCCTTATCACTTGACAAGTCTTTTAAAATATATGCAGTACCTTCTTCTTCATCATCTTCCTCTGATTCTGTTACAAGTAAATAAGTTATACCATTTAATTTGGTCTGTTCTATCACATAGAAATCTGTTTCTTCATTATCTTCTGAAGTAAATGTTACTTTGTTTTTATCTACCATCTAAATTCTCCCTGAGTTAATTACCTTGTCTAAATTAACCCTTTACTCTCATGACTTAATAAGTCTAAATATCCTTGTAATATTAAAACTGCAGCTAGTTTATCTACAACGGCTTTTCTGTTCTGTGGTTTTACTTCTCCGAGTTTTAGCATCTGGGTTGCTGCAACTGTAGTTAATCTTTCATCCCAGAGTACTACTTCAAGTCCTGTCCTTGCCTTTAGTTTGTCGGCAAATTCTTCAGTTAGTCTAGCTCGCTCTCCAATTGTATTATCCATATTTTTGGGGTATCCTACAATGATTTTATCAACCCCATATTCACCGATTAATTCCTCAATTCTAGCAAAAGTCTGACGTAATTTATTTTCTTGCTTTCTCTTAATTGTTTCAATACCTTGTGCTGTGATTAGCAATTCATCACTAATAGCAACTCCTACTGTGACAGAACCGTAATCAAGTCCCATAATCCTCATGCTTCCTCCAATTTATAAATACATCCAAATATTAGTCGTTATTTTTAAACATCAGATTATGGTTAATATAGTCTTTTAAAAGGACTTCTAATATTTCATCTCTTTCCACCTTCATAATAAGGCTTCTTGCACTTTTATGATTTGTTATATAAGTAGGGTCTCCAGACATCACATATCCAACTATCTGATTTACAGGATTGTATCCCTTTTCAGTCATAGCAGTAAAAACAGTAGAAATAATATCTTTTACAGATATCTCATTCTCCTTTTGTACTTTGAAATATTGAGTGTTATTACTTTCCTGCATTACCTCACGTCCTTCTCTTTTCATTCCGACTCCCATAGTTTAGCTACTCAATCTATTACGCACAA
>DALYNO010000082.1:0-10763 GCA_031975295.1 Anaerocolumna sp.
ACATAAATTATCTCTTCGTTTTTTTGATATCACACCCGTAGGTAGAATTGTTACAAGGGTTACCAATGACGTGGAAAACTTAAACGAAATGTATGCGAATATCTTAGTTAAGCTGATTAAAAATATAATTAAAATAATAGGTCTTGCAATCGTTATGTTAACTTTAAATGTTAAGTTATCATTATTTGCTTTTGCTATGTTACCTTTAATTGTGGGCTTAACCTTTTTATTTACTAGTATTTCCAGAGCTACTTACCGAGCAGTTAGAACGAGAATTACAACTATAAATACGTATCTCTCTGAACATATATCCGGTATGAAATTAATCCAGATATTTGCCAGAGAAAAGGAGAAATATAAAGAATTTGAAGACAAAAATAAAGATTTATTAAAGGCAAATAATAAAGAGATGATGGTATTTGCCATTTTTCGTCCTTCCATCTATATGCTTTCAATTGTTTCACTTGGCATTATTATTTTAGTGGGAGGAGACGCCGTACTAAAGGAAACGATATCAATTGGTACGCTATATGTTTTTATACAATATATAGGATCATTTTTTGAACCAATACAAGAGCTTTCAGAGCAGATTGGCTCCTTGCAGTCAGCTATGGCAAGTGCAGAGAAAATATTTACTATTATAGATGAGGAACCATTAATTGTTAATTCAAATCATCCAAAATCTTTACCAGCAGTGAAAGGACGAATTGAATTTGAACATGTGTGGTTTGCTTATGAAGGTGAAAACTGGATATTAAGAGATGTTAGTTTTGTGATTGAACCCGGTAAAAGTGCAGCATTTGTAGGTGCTACTGGTGCTGGTAAATCCTCTATATTAAATTTTATTGGAAGATATTACGATATTCAGAAAGGGAGAATTACCATTGATGGGGTTGATATTAAGGAGTTAAGCACGGACCAGTTAAGGGGTGCTATTGGGCAAGTGCAGCAGGATGTTTTTATTTTTACAGGCGATATTAAGAGCAATATACGTTTGCGGAATGAACGTATTACGGAGGAAGAAATAAAAGAAGCAGCCAGATTTGTTAATGCATCTGAATTTATAGAAAAATTAAACCATACCTATGAAGAAGCAGTAACTGAGAGAGGCCTTACACTATCAGCTGGGCAAAGACAATTACTTTCTTTTGCCAGAACCCTGGCCTTTGATCCGTCTATTCTTGTAATGGATGAAGCCACTGCAAATATTGATACAGAAACTGAGCAGCTGATACAAGATGCCCTTACGAAACTTATGGAGGGCAGAACCACTATAATGGTAGCCCATAGATTATCAACCATTCAACATGCTGATATCATTATGGTTATGCATAAGGGTAAGCTAAGAGAAATGGGCAATCATCAGGAACTTTTAAATCAAGGCGGTATTTATAAAAAGTTATATGATCTGCAGTTAAAGTAACCTTAAGATAATGTTGTAAAAATTTCAGGTTTATAATGATGCTTCCTTCTTGAAACAGTTGAAATACTATTTTTTCAAGAAGGGAGTCTTTTTATTTATTAGAAAGTGAAGAGTGCTTCCTAAAACGGGTAATCTTGCTGCACTTATATAATGTTTAAGAAATGCGGCTAAAATGACTGCCACTCTCTTGTACCACAGAATTATGTGTTAGTATGGTTAATTATTAGTATAATGGCATAAAATATGGTAATATAGTATTTAGTAAGCATAACTTGGAGGAATGAAATGACCGAATTTTTGGTAAAGATATTTGTGAAGGACTTTAATAACAGAAAACATCCAAGGGTACGAACGGCCTATGGTATTCTTGCAAGTACGGTGGGCATTATTTGTAATATTATTTTATTTGCAATCAAATTGGCAATAGGTTATTTTATAAACAGTATTTCTGTTATGGCAGATGCTTTTAATAACCTGTCAGATGCAGCATCTTCCGTAATAGGCCTTGTAGGCGTGAAAATAGCGCAAAAGCCGGCAGATAAAGAGCATCCCTTTGGACATGGAAGATCTGAATATATAGCAGCTTTCATTGTTTCTTTTTTAATTCTGCAAGTTGGTATAACCTGCTTTAAGAATTCTTTTCAGAAGATATTGAATCCCCAAATTGTAGATTTTTATATACCAGCAATTATTATATTAGTCCTTTCTATATTTGTTAAATTATGGCTTTCGGTTTTTAATAAAAAACTGGGTAAATTAACCGATTCTGAAGTCATGAAGGCTACAGCGACAGATGCACTTGGAGATGTCTTGATTACTACTGTAACAGTACTCTCAATAATGATAGGAAAACTAACCGGTGTGCCGGTAGATGGTTGGATGGGCACCATTGTATCAATCTTTGTACTTCTTGCTGGATTTAATATTGCCAAGGAAACTCTAGAGCCTTTAATAGGACCGGCAATTAGTAGAGAAACCTATGAAAAAATAACTGATAAAGTTGAAAGTTATGAATGTATATTAGGCAGTCATGATTTGATTGTCCATAACTATGGTCCTTCCCATACTATGGCTACTATACATGTAGAGGTTCCAAGAACAACCAAGTTAGAGGCAGCCCACGAGATTATTGATCGAATTGAACGGGACATATTAAGAGAAATGAATATATTTATTGTGATTCATCTAGATCCAGTTGAAACAGAAGATATAACTGTACTGGAGAAAAGAAAAGAGGTTGTTGATATGATTCATAGTATAGAACCTAAGGCAACCATGCATGATTTTCGTATTTCTGAAGAGGGAGAGATTCGAAAGTTAATCTTTGACATAGTAATACCCTACTCTTACAAAACAAAAGATCAGCTTTTGCTAATTTCTCAAATAGAAGATAAAATTACGGAAATAAACCATAAAGACCAGGCTGTAATTACTGTGGATTATAGTTATATTGAAGATTTATAAAAGGGGTACTATGTTCTGGGTAATTGGTTAAACTTATAATTTCTGCCAAAATATGTGTGTTGCTGAAAAATGTATAATATGATAACCTAATTATGCAACTTATTTGTGAAAAACAACTAGGAGGGCAAAAAGCTATGAAAAAAAATTTTATAACTTATATGCTAACAGTGACCGCATTAACAGCAACTATTTCTTTTGGAAATATAAATTACTTAGGGGTAAGTAATACAGCAATAGCTTCTGCAGCAACGGTTACATCATTATCTAACTGCACTCCCAAAATAGCAGTGCAGTCAAGAACAGCATCAACAGTAAGTTTAAAAACTAGCTGTAATACTGATGTAAAAGGATACAAAATATATCGTGCTACATCTCCAGATGGCAAATATAAATGTATCGGAACCACTAAGTCTACAACTTTCGTTGACAAAAAAGCCAAAGCAGGTGAAACCTATTGTTATAAGACAAGAGCAATTGGTACAGTAAAAGGAGCAAGTAAGACCAGTAAAGCTTCCAAAATGGCTAAGGTATCACCTGCACTAGATAAGACCGCATCTATTAAAGTGAATGGAAAATCAAATACAGATCTTTCTCTTAACTGGTCAAAAGTAGACGGATCAAAAAACTATAACGTATATCGTGCATCCTCAAAAAATGGTGAATATGTCTATATTGGCTGTACAAACACAAATAGTTTTATTGATACTGCCTTAAAAAGTGGTGAAACATATTATTATTGTATTAAAGCTACAAACGCAGCAAATGGTGTAAAATATTACGGTTCTTTATCTGATATAATATCTGGAACCACAAAACCACAGACAACCGTCACACCTACACCATCTGTACCTGCAAAACCAACTGTAACACCAACACCAACTATACCTACAAAACCAACCACTCCGGTAACACCAACACCAGCTCCATCTAATGATGCAGATGATCAGAACTATGATTCCAGTTTTGGAAGCCAGGTGCTTAAGCTTGTAAATGCAGAACGAGCTAAAGTGGGACTTAATCCATTATCAATGTCTCAAAAACTATTAGCACCGGCTAATAAACGAGCAGTGGAAATAAAAACCTCCTTTTCACACACCAGACCAAATGGAACAGAGTGGTCCACAGTGTTAAAGGAATATAATGTAAGTGTGCAAACAGCAGGTGAAAACATTGCTTACGGTTATAATACACCGGAATTAGTTATGAATGGTTGGATGAATTCTCCCGGACATAGAGCTAATATTCTGAATGCAAATTACAATAACATCGGCGTAGGTGTTTATGAGGTAAATGGAACGGTATATTGTACACAACTTTTCTCTAACTAATTTGATTTCCTTATATAAATGAAATAATATAAATGGCCATTCATAAGTGTAAATTGTACTTATGAATGGCCATATTTATTATGAGAGAGTTATAATTGTATTGCTAAAAGCATCGATAGAAGCTTTTATTACACCAACCTCTGTATTTATGTTAGTTTCCTGTTTCGTATCGCTGTTATTAATCACTACCAATGTTTGATTATCAGGGAAATATGCACATTCTGTATGTAAATTATCAGTAATATACAAAGCATCTCCCATTGGATTCCCTTCTGTATATAAGAGAATATTTAATAATAATCGAATGTTTTCAGGGCTTATTGTAAAGGAGGAAAGATAGATACCATGTCCTTTACCAAAGGAGTTTACAGTCATTTCTGGTAAATCTTTTGAGGCACTTAAAACATTTGCGAAACCATCGGTAAGATAAATATTATCTTTAGATTGAATACTGCTGTTAACAGGCATTATTTGATTCTTGGTTTCTTTGTCTAAATCAAATTTCCACTTACCGTGACTAACTCTTGCTCCAGTATCTTTATCTACACCAAGAATATGAGCCATTCTAAAATAAGTATCGTAACCGTCTGTGGCGGATGGTTCATTGACACCAAGGAAGGTACCGCCACCATCTACCCACGCAGTTAAACGGGTTATGATTTCTTCATCCCTCCAATAATCACCACCACTCCAAGCAGAGCCGGCAAATCCAGCATTAATAACAACATCTATACACGCAAGGGCACCATTTTTTATATCATCGAAACTTATAAAGGAAACATCTACAGGAAGACCAGAGAGTGCTTCGTTTATATGAATTAAATCATGGCGATCAGTTTCGTGGAAGTGCCCAGACAAAGTCCATGAACGAAGACTTCCCCAGGTAGTTAATACAGCTACCTTAGATTTAATACTGTAGGGTTTACCCATACCATGAAGTTCTTTTATAAAGCGGAACTCATTGGCAATTTCTTCGATGTAATCGTTAAAATCAGGGAAAGGCAGAGTCAGGTGTAAATAACCTCCAAGTCCAATTCTTTCAATAGGAGCACGAAGTAAAGCTCTGCGAACGTTTAGCCAGTACTTTTTAGCCTCTGCTGTAGGATCTCCACCTTCCATAAATGTTGGTGTACCATTTAATCCTAACGGGAATAAGTAAGGGTGAAGTCTGATTTCATGAGTCTCTACCGGAACCTGTGAGCATAGTCTAGCTTCAAATCCGGAGAACACACATTTAATAATGCCATCAAATCCAAATTCTTCAAATCTCTTACCATAAGGCTCAACCCCTACCCAACTGTCATCATAAAATACGTAAGCAAGTTTACCATATTTGTGTACCGTATCAATGAGTTTCTTGCCAAAGCTAATTACAAAGTCATTAACAAACTCCATCCAATCTAATTTCTCTTTGGTAGCTGGCATATGGGTTACATGTAATAGGCCTTTGTTGATAAAATCTTCAGAAGTAAGAGAGTAACCGTATTTCTCCTTAAATTTATCCAATGCATAAGGACTAACAGTAAAGTCATAAGAAGCCCAATCCGTAAACATATGCCTGTTTCGTTCATCACTTCCCCAAATCCATACAAAGTTATAGAACATGGAAGTAAAGCGAACAACAGTGGTTTTCGGGTGATTTACACACCAGTCTTCCATCCAGTTCAGTAAATAATCCTGCGCACTTGGATGAATGGGATCTATTTGCATAAGATGTTCTTTGTCCCAATTGTTTGTGGTATGGTTATACATGGAGATTTCTTCCCAGATACGGTAAGCTATAAAGTTGACCGTATATTTGTGCCAGGGAGTTATATTAGTAAGTGTTACTTGATTTTTTTCTTCGTTATAGGACCAATTGATTTTATCCACTTCAGCACCGGTTGTACGGTCAAATACCTGCCAATATTTTATAGAATCCGGCGTGCTGTTAACACGAAATTGATCTGTAAAAAAATCTTTCATTAATGAGATGGTTAAAGTAGTATCTTTAGCCACCAAAGGGGAAGTCATTAGGAAACTCTGTTGAAGTGTATCCATGTTATTACGAGCCCAGGTGTTATGATCTCTAATAATGCAAATAGTAGAGTAGATACCGTAACCAGAATCAGTGATTTCATCTGATAGAACTGTACCATCGCTGTCTCTGATAACGTCAGCTCCCCATTTCTTAGCCAACTCAAGTGTTAGTTCCTCATACCCCGATTCACCAGGCAATGTAAAACTTCCACAGTTTTTTTCCTCTGTCATAAAACAAATCCTCCTGTTTGCTAAATAAACTATTTTTTATGATTATTCCTCTGCTTGGAGGCGCTTTAGTAAATCACATAAAAAGGCAAGAGCAAGACCTTGTCCCCAGCCCTGTGTCCAATCTTTTGAGATTGTTAAGTATCCTGCTTTATCCTTCATAACTGCAGTACCTCCGGATACATTTAAAACACGTCCATCTTCACTTACATTATTTACAATACCTTTAAAAGCTTTCTCGATGTATTTAATGTGAAGGGGATTGGCGTTGTTAACCATAGCTGCTGCAATTCCACTGGATGCAGAAACTTCTTCATAAGCATCTTCTTCATTTAAAACTGTACGCCATAAGCCATTTTCAGTTTGAAGTGACTTAATCGCTGCTAGCTGATCTCTTAAAGCACATTCTATATCCATGCATTTAGGATATAAATACCAGTCTTTTAAAATACCTTTTACTTTGGACATTGTATAAGCAGCCCATGCATTTGCTCTTCCCCAGTAGAAGCCTGACATATGGCTCTTTGCTGCATGACTGTAACCATGATACCATAGGCTGGTAACTGGATCTTGTAAATATTTTATGTGCCAATAATATTGATTGAGCGCATCTTCAATGAGTTCTTGATCTTTTAACATTACACCAGCTCTAAGTAAGAAAAATGCAGCCATAAACAGCGTATCTGCCCAAGCTTGCTCAGGAAAGTCATTCTTAGAGGATACAGTGTGCTGTAATACATTCTCGCTGAATCTTAAAGCATCTTGTCTTAAATAATTGATTTTGCTTTTAATGATATCAAGGTATTTTTCATCATTTGTTGCTTCATAGATGGTTAAAAGCATATGACCCATAGCACAAGTGTTTACAGTCCAAACAGGGAGTCCGATTTCAATATATTCATCAGCCCATGCAATCAGTTTGTCTAAATACTCTTGCTTCTTAGTTTCTTCATAAGCTCTGGATATTCCATAATAAGCAACACCGCAAGGCCAATCCCAGGTTAAATCCATTGACTGGGTTTTAACAACAATTTTATCAATTAATTCTATGATTTCCTTTTCGCTTAAACTTAAATTCATATTAAACTTCATAAGTGCTCCTTCCCTATACCATTACATTTTGCGACAATAGAGAGTATTGTCATTGTTAGGATATCTTTATTCTATCTTAGCTGACATATAAGATAAAGTCTAATCATTCGTCAGGTGATAATAAGCAAAATCAATCATATTATTACTGAAAAATAATAAAAAATATCATAAATATCAAATATACCCAAAAATATATAGTAAAACAAAGCAGATTGCACAAATAAAATTCAAAATGGAAAAAATGAATGGTTGAAATCATATGTTTTAGATGATATAATAATTGCAATATATAAAATATTTTAGAAAGGGGTATATAAATGCCAAGACGTAAAAAGGTAATCGTAGAATATAGGCACTATGCGCTACCCTTAAATTTTCCGGTCTTGCTGCTGAATGGTGAACGCTGGAGAATATCAGAGAAAAAAAGCGGTAGATTGCATTTTCATAATTGCCTTGAAATTGGAGTATGTCATTCTGACAGCGGTATTATGGATTTTGAAGGTCAATCATTGTCTTTTAAGGCGGGGGATGTTACTTGCGTACCAAGACATTTGCCTCATACAACGTATAGTTCTCCAGGTCAGGAAAGTTTGTGGTCATACATTTTTGTTGACCCCCAGGAATTATTTAGTAACATGTTTAATGATTCCTCTTCAAACTTTGAAAGTCCTATGTCTCCCATAAGAAATTATCGTTATATTATGAGTAAGGATGAATTTCCAAAAGTTCATTTTTTGGCTACATCAATTATTGAAGAACTAAAAGAGCAAAAATTTAATTATCAGGCAAGTGTGAAAGGACTGGTATTGTCATTATATATTGAGCTGCTTAGAATACACACAGCAGAGAATGCAGCAGAATGTCAATCTGGGGGAACTGGACAGAAAGTCAAGAAAGAAGAAAATGTTCTGCTTATTGCCAATGCGCTAGATCACATACACAAAAATTATATGCAGCCAATATCTATAGAAGATTTAGCTGATTTATGTCATTTAAGTGTAAGTCATTTTCGTAGAACATTTCACTCTATCATGGGAGCGGCTCCGCTTGATTTCTTAAATAGTACAAGAATTGATGAGGCTTGCAGACTTCTTAGAAGTACAGAAGATTCTATTCTTTCTATCTCTGAACAAGTGGGATTTCATTCGATTTCTAGCTTTAACAGATGTTTTATCCGATTAATGGAAGTACCACCAAGAGTTTGGAGAAATCAGACACTACAATCTGAGGCAACTTCTACAAAAGCATCTATTCTGGAATTTGTGGGTTGGATTTGATTTATTTAAATACTATCTGGGGAGTAACAGCGATAATGATTCGTTCTTATCGTTGTTACTCTTATTTATCTATCGGATACAGTCTGGGAGATGGGCAATCTTAGAAAGATTCACAAAATTATATATAATAGAAGAAACTTTACGAAATACAACCATTAGTTTTTGGTTCAAATAATAAAAATTTGCCAACAATATTAATAATGTCACTAAAATCAAGAAAATCAAAAATAATTATGTGCAAAATATCTTGGAAATTAATGAGAACATGGAGATAAATGTTAAATATTTTAGTAATTAATAATATAACTTTTTTATAATTAGCCGTTTTTGCATAGTTTAAAAATAGTATTGAATAGAAATAATAATCAAAATGTATAATAATATACTTATCAAGAACAGGAAAGTATATAAATTGACTAGGGAAAATTATCACAGTAGTATGGAGGTTAAAGATATGGCTAAAAGTAAGGCGGAGGTGTCCAAGGTTAAGCACAAGGCTAGCTATAAAGGTGTTTTTAAGAGGGACTGGCAATTATATTTGTTATTGTTAATACCACTTGTTATGGTGTTTGTATTTAATTATGCAGCCTATCCTGGACTTAGAATGGTATTTATGGATTATAAGCCAGCTAAAGGGTATGCAGGTAGTGAGTGGGTAGGTTTGGAAACCTTTATAAAGATTTTTAAAGATGCAGACTTTTTAAGAGCTCTTCGTAATTCCATAACGTTTAATATTTTGGATCTTATAGTAAGTTTCCCAGTGCCAATTATTCTTGCGTTGATATTAAATGAATTACGTTTTCCGAAATTTAAAAGGGTATCACAGACTATATTATACCTTCCTCATTTCTTATCATGGGTTATTATCGGTAGCGTTGCCTATACAATGTTTAGACCAAGTACTGGTCTTGTAAATGTAGTATTACAGAACTTGGGACTGATTCAACAAGGTATTCCATTCCTTACTGACAAATGGAATTGGGCTGTAACATACTTAATGATTGGTGTATGGTATGGTATGGGTTGGGGTACGATTATCTATCTAGCGGCTATCTCAAGTGTTAGTGGTGAACTTTATGAAGCGGCCATGATTGATGGTGCAGGTAGATGGAAGAGAATGTGGCATATTACTTTGCCAGGTATTAAAGGAACTGTCGTAACATTATTAATTATGAACTTAGGTCGTGTTATGGGAAGTAACTTTGAACGACTTGATGTATTTGGTAATTCACAGGTTAAAGATTTTCAGTACCAGCTGGCGATTTACATATTTGAAAAAGGTCTTGGCGGTGGTAAGTTCAGTCAATCAACTGCAGTAGGTCTTTTCCAATCGTTAGTAGGTCTTGGGCTGGTGTTGCTGGCGGATAGAGTTGCCAAGAAACTTGGTGAAGACGGTTTAATTTAGGAGGAAAGTAATATGGCTATCAATAAAGTAAAGTCAAAACGTGAGGAAGAGGGAGCATCTGAAGGCAACAGAGCAATTATGAAGTTTAGAATTAGTGATGCCGTAATGATAATTATACTAGTAATCCTATGTGCTACTTGTATCCTACCCTTTTTACATCTGGCGTCAAAGTCTATTTCAGGTAATAGCTTTGTAATGGCTAAACAAATATATTTATTACCAAAAGGTATTAATTTCGATGCATATATATCCATTTTTAAAGATGGTTCCATGGTATATTCCATGTTTTACAGTATTCTAGTAACTGCAGTCTTTACATTACTTGGTATGATATGTTGTATCTGTGCTGCCTATCCATTGTCCAAGAAAAGACTGAAAGGCAGAGCATTATTTACATTCTTACTGATGTTTCCTATGTATTTTGGAGCAGGTTTAATACCTTCCTACCTACTCTTAAAGGATTTAAATATGTTAGATAAAGTATGGGTACTGATATTGCCATTAATCTACTCACCCTACAACATGTT
>DALYNO010000083.1:0-10704 GCA_031975295.1 Anaerocolumna sp.
TTCAAGGGCACCGTTTGTATCGTTTATATTATTAAAAGACAATTCTTTGCCGTTTAATTGCATGGCATTGGTCAAAGAACCTGCCAAATTACCCACCTCTCTATAAAAAGCTGCTTTTTGATGAGGATTTTCACCATAACGCATATCGTCAACTTTTTCGTATGTCAAAGTTAGTGTCCTTGGAAATTCCTGATCATTTCTTTGTACCTTCAAATAATTGGCAATCATTGCATCATAGTGTGCAGTCAGAGTAAACACTTTCTGCATAAGATAGAATTTTGTAGCAAGGGTTACAGCTTTTGTATTTTGTAATTCTTCTAAAACAGTTTTATAATCAAGGGGATCTACAATTACTGCTACATCCTGATAATTTTTTGCAGCACTTCTTAACATGGTTGGTCCGCCGATATCAATATTTTCAATCGCTTCTTCTAAAGTTACTCCCTCCTTTAAAATAGTTTCCTTAAAGGGATATAAATTAACCACCACCAAATCAATTGGTGTAATGTTTAATGCTTGCAGCTGTTCCATATGAGACTCTTTGTCGCGCATAGCAAGTAAACCAGCATGTATAAAAGGATGCAACGTCTTTACTCTGCCATCTAAACACTCAGGAAAACCTGTAATTTCAGAAACTTCCACTGCTGGAATGCCTGCATTTTTAAGAATACCATAGGTACCTCCCGTGGAAATAATCTCTACTCCTAAACGAACTAATTCACTTGCAAACTCCACAATACCTGTTTTGTCAGATACGCTGATTAATGCTCTCATCATATACCGCCTTTCTTCCTTAAAAGCCTACACTATCTCAACCGGTTTTTACTATTATTTATAATACCATAAATAATAGAAAAAACCGCCTGGACAATATATGGTTATACATTGGTATCTACCATAGGCTGCCCAGGCGGTCGGCTAAATATGTTTGTACTCCCTGTGGGTAAACTCCCACTTCCGCCAGTCATACAAACTCTTAGATTAGTTTACTATATATTTCATAAATTATCAATTACATAAAATAAATTCTTTTACCAAATTCAGACAAGGTAAGTATAGGGATTTTCATAAATATATAAAATATAGAAAATTCTTTATAATTTACCAAAATTATGCCACAATATAAGAATAAAATGAAAACCATAACTTAGCATGTATGGAACTAAATAACCCATCAATACAATTAGGAGCCAATATGAAAAAATCTAAATTTACAAATGTTTTAATCGGTATTTTATTTACTCTTGCCTTTTTATCAATAGGGGTAATCGCATCACTTAATTTTAGATTTATATATTATTTAGATGTTGATATTTTGAATATCCCCAAGACCTCAGGATACAGTAAAGATGTTATCTTGGAAAATTATAATGCGCTTATTGATTATAACTCACCTTTTTATAAAGGTGAACTTAATTTTCCTTCTCTTCCTGCTTCTCCTAATGGAATCATTCACTTTCAGGAAGTAAAAGCTATTTTTGTGTCATTTTATTACATTGGATTACTCTCCATATTGGCATTGGTTGGAATTATAATTTATAAACATAAGAAAAAGGAGTATCGTTATTTACGAGTATCTGCCATTACTGTATTAGTTGTACCAATCATAACTGCAATTGGTGTTGCCCTTAATTTTGATGCTACTTTTGTTATATTCCATAAAATCTTTTTCCGTAACGATTACTGGCTGTTTGACCCGGCTACAGACCCTGTAATAAACATCTTGCCAGATACTTTCTTTTTACATTGCCTAA
This sequence comes from Anaerocolumna sp., assembly GCA_031975295.1. Taxonomy (GTDB): domain Bacteria; phylum Bacillota; class Clostridia; order Lachnospirales; family Lachnospiraceae; genus Anaerocolumna. The sequence continues at coordinate 1,755 of DALYNO010000083.1, forward strand.
TAGTCATTATTTTATTCATTATAGTTGGAAGCATGATTTTATTCTCCGTCTCCCGTATTGTAGATAACAGAAGACGGAAAAGTCTTTTAATCAAGAATTGAAATTAAGATATTACTTAGACCTTCTATATTTTATTACTATTATTATAAGGCAGGGATATGATAAATTCTGTTCCTTCTCCTGGTCTTGAATTAACTTCCAGATTACCATTGTAGAGTTCTACAATATGTTTTACAATGGATAAACCAAGACCAGTACCGCCTTGTTTTCTGGAACGTCCTTTGTCTACTCTATAAAAACGCTCAAAAATCCTTGAAAGATGTTCTTTTCTGACTCCAATTCCCGTATCTCTTATGGAAATAAACAATCTATTGTCCACTTCGGTACATGTTACTGTAATACTGCCTTCCTCTGTATATTTTACTGCATTATCCATTAAATTAATAAATAACTGCTTCATTCTGTCAGGATTACAATAAAATGGTCTTAAATAAGGCTTTGGCTCAAACTCAAATTTAACCTTTTCCGAAAGTTTAGGTTTAAGAAGTTCTATTACCGATTCCACACAATCATTCATGTCACAGGGCATTACTTCATATTCTCTTTTTGACTCTATTTCAGATAATATTAATATATCCTGAATAAGACTGTATAGCCTTTCTGCTTCAATATCTATAATGTCTAAGAATCGATTGGCAACTGCTTCTTCCTGTATTGCACCTTGTTTCAGCGTATCAATAAATCCTCTGATGGAGGTTAGAGGAGTTTTTAATTCATGGGTAACATTAGAAACAAAGTCCGTTCTCATATTTTCTAATTTTTTCATTTTTGTTATATCTTCGATAATAAGTAATACTCCAAATATATGAGTGCCATCCTGCCCTAAAGGAGTTGCTGTTACTCTTATATATTGGGTACTTTTATTGGATATCATGCCTTCTTTAACAATACTTGTATTGTTTCCTTTTACTTCATCTATTGCATCAAAAACAGCTGAATTTCTAATTACATTATATAGGGATATGCCTTGTAACTCTTCTTTGGATAGATTTACAAACTCTTTAAATGCTTTGTTATAAAATAGTATTTCACTGGAATCGCTCACTGCTACAACTCCTGCTGCCATGCTACTTAGCATCGCCTCTAATTCCGCATTACGTCTAGTCAGATTTTCAATGGTACCTTTTAGATTAGCCGCCATAACATTAAAGGAGCTAGCTAGCTTTCCTACAATGGATTTATCTCTAGTGTATATTTTTATATTATACTCACCCTGAGATATTTTACCTGCAGCCATGGCTACTTCGCTAATAGGCTTTGTAAGAAGTCCTGTAAAAAAGGCTGCTAAAATAACCCCTAAAACAAAGCAAATCAAAATTGCATAAAAAACTGAATTTATAATTTGGTCATTTAGCTCTTTAATTTCCGATAATGGTACTGCTATTCTAAGAACACCACTAAATTCTCCTGTAGTAACTGGTACTGCACTATAGGAGTACATTTGCTTCATAGTACTTGAATACCTGGTAACTGAACTGCTCTTACCGTTCAATGCATCTATTACTTCTTCTCTTGATTTATGATTTTCCAAAGGTCTATCTGTATCAGAATCCGCATGTACTTCTCCATTTTTGTCAATAATGGTTATCCGAATATCGTATTTCTTTGCAAAATAATTAACAAATTCCTCGTAATCTGTACTATCATAAAATTTATCATCTGTAAGAACATCTCCCACCAGACTAGCCAGCGACAGATAATGCTCCTTGCTACGTTCAAGGGTATAATTATAACTTCTGCTCCAAAATATCAATCCAGATAAACTAATTGCCACTAGAACAATTACCAAGTAACTGGCATAGAGTTTTTTATGCATATAGCACCTCCTTATGCAAATTTATATCCCATTCCTCTTACTGTTTTAATATAAAGGGGGTGACTTTCATCCACTTCGATTTTTTTACGTAAATTACTTACATGGACATCAACCGTTCTCGTTTCACCAATATAATCATAGCCCCACACCTTTTCTAACAAATTGTCTCTTGTAAATACAATTCCTCTGTTTTTCGCAAGTAAATATAAAAGTTCAAACTCTTTAAAGGATAATTCAACACTTTCACCTTTCACTGTAACAGTTCTTCTTGCTTTATTTATTTCCAGGTAATCAACTACTATTTTCTCTTCTTTATCCGCTTCTGGTACCTCAAAATTACTTTCACTTCTTCTTAGTACTGCTTTAATTCTTGCCAAAAGCTCATGTACCCCAAAAGGTTTTACAAGATAATCATCTGAACCTACTTCAAGACCAACCACTTTACTAATTTCATCTCCTTTGGCAGTTAAGAAAATAACTGGAAGGGTATTCGTACTTTTATTAGCTCGTATCCTCCTAAGCACTTCAATACCATCTATACCTGGAAGCATCCAGTCCAGCAATACAATATCAATCTTTTCCTTCTCAAGCATTTCCAGTGCAATCTCACCGGAATCAGCCTTTAGTACATGGTAACCATCCCTTTGCAAATTGTAGGAAAGTAATTCTAAAATATGTTCTTCATCATCAACTGCTAAAATTGTCTTCATTATAATCTCCATTTCTATCTGAAATAATTGTATTGGACAGTCCCCCATCACAGGATAGATCATCTTACCCTTTCTTTTAGATGGCAATAGTAAAGCAAGGGTCTACCAGCAATTTTACCAAATGCGGCATACCCTTGTTCTTCTAGCTGTTAACCATGTCACCAGTCACTATAAATGTAATCCATTCTGCAATATTAGTAGCATGGTCTGCCATTCTCTCCAAGTATTTTATTATCATTAAATAACAAATACACTGGGGTACAAGTCCAGGTTCTTTTTGCATAATGCTTGCTAATTCATTTGTTAATTTTTCAAAATAATCATCTACTTCATCATCCGCTGTTATGACTCCAGATGCCTTAGTAACATTACCCTCTACAAAACTATCAATTGTATCTATAACCATGGATTTCATGGCACTAATCATTTTAGCTAAATCCTTTGGAGGATTCATTGTAGGCAACTTGCTTAACTTAATGATATATTCTGAAATATCTGCACACTGATCTGCAATTCTTTCAATATCAGTAATAATTTTCATAATAGAAGTAATTTTTCTAAGGTCTGTTGCTAGAGGCTGCTGTTTTGCAATTAGATTAATACATTCACGTTCTATCTGCTGTTCAAAATGATCTATCTCATCATCTCGCGCAATAATTTTCTTAGCTATCTCTGTATCTGCCTGTTCCAATGCCAAAATCATTTCATTGGTTGATAGTTCTAGCAAACTTCCCATTTTAATAACATGATTATTCATTTCTTCCAACTGTGCTATAAAGCTTTGTCTCATATTTATTGCTCCTATCTGCCTTGATTCATGGCTAAATCTTACTATTATATTAAGCATAATTACCAACATTTGCAATAGAAATTATTACAAATATACAGCAAAAGCTAATATTTTGGATGTGGCTTTTTTGCAGTACAAATATTCTAAATTCTATAAATGATATAATACAATCAACCGAATCTTCCTGTTATATAATCTTCCGTCTTTTTATTAGCAGGTTTATTAAATATCTGTTCTGTATCTCCATATTCAATCACTTCACCAGTTAGGAAGAAGGCTGTTTTATCAGAGATTCTTCCTGCCTGCTGCATATTGTGCGTTACTATTATGATGGAATACTGTTCTTTTAATTCTGTAGCAAGATCTTCAATCTTAAGAGTTGAAATAGGATCTAGGGCACTGGTTGGTTCATCCATAAGGATAACCTCGGGCTCAATTGCTAAAGTTCTAGCAATACAAATTCTTTGTTGCTGTCCACCAGATACTGCAAGCGCACTTTTCTTAAGTTTATCTTTCACTTCTTCCCAAATAGCTGCCTGTCTTAGAGACTTTTCTACAATTTCGTCAAGGGTACTTTTTTTCTTAATACCATGAATTCTTGGTCCATAAGCAACATTATCATAAATGCTCATAGGAAAGGGATTTGGCTGTTGAAATACCATGCCTACTCGAGTTCTAAGTTGAATGGCATCCATATCTTTATATATATCAACACCATCCATTGTAATACTACCCGTAATTTTAACTGTTTCAATTAGGTCATTCATTCTATTGATTGTTTTTAGAAACGTAGATTTACCACACCCACTAGGTCCGATAAAAGCTGTTATTTTACCTTTTTCTATATCCATGTTTATTTTCTTTAAAGCCTGAAAATTTCCATAAAATAAGTCCAGATCTTTAACGGAAAACTTTATATTATCACTCACTGTGTATCCTCCTGCTTTGTAATTTATACCGTAAAATGGGAATCCGCATACTGCTTATATTCATGTCGTTTAAGGTACATGATTTCACTGTTTTTCATTTATTTCGTTTATATATTTACACTTTTGCTTAATTTAGCCCTTTTTTTCTTAAAAATAATTTTGTAACCAATTTAGAAGAAAGATTCAGTGCAATAATTAAAATCAATAACACCACTGCTATAGAACTTGCTGTTGCTAAATTTCCAGATTCTTTAATTAACCAATACATTTTGGTAGTTAATGTAGCTGCTGATGCCTTTCCCCCAATTAATCCAGAAGGTATCTGAGCAATTGTTCCTGCAGTAAATATAAGAGCTGCTGATTCGCCTACGATTCTACCAATACTCAAAATCATAGCAACCAATATTCCAGGTAGCGCACCGGGTAGAATAATTTTTCTAATTGTTTGTAATTTAGTAGCTCCAAGACCAAAGGATGACTCTCTGTAGGCCTTTGGTATTTCTTTTAATGCTTCTTCCGTAGTTGAAATAATGGTTGGAAGCAGCATAATACTTAAGGTTAAGGCACCTGCTAAAATAGAATATTGCATATTCGCCATTTGTACAAACACAAGCATACCAAATAAACCATATATAATGGAAGGAATACCCGCAAGATTCTGTATGGCAAAACGAATAAGTCTTAATATTCGCCCGGGTTTTGCATATTCATTCAAATAAATTGCTGAACTAATACCTATTGGAGCAGCAATAATTAAAGATAATAGTATGATATATACCGTAGACACTAACATAGGTATAATTCCGCCACCAGGTCTAACAACTTTCAAACGAGTGGTTCCCTCTATAGAATTTAATAGAGTAACAACTTCTTTTATGTTCAAATCTTTCGTATTATCTGAGTCTATCTTAGTAATTATGTCTTTTTTCTTTAGTTCATATCCTTCCCCCTTCATATTAAGCGCACTTAATACAGGAGATTTTTTATCTATATTTTTAATGATTACATTACCTTTATGATCATTATCCAGGGTAATACCAAGTTTGGCTATATGCATTTCATCAGAACTTGGTGCCTTATCTACTGTACTGACATTAACAAATGTAGTTTTATCATCCCAGCTTCTAGTCAAAAATTCAATATTAATACCTGGTAAACCTTTATAAAGAATAAAACCAATAATTACAACCAAAATGCCTAGCGTTAAAGCAGTAGACAGGTATATCAGTGCATTTAGGGCTCCGTCTTTTACTTTTCTTTTCTTCATTTGATTATTTCCCATATCAGAAATTTTTCCCATGCTGAACTTCCTATCCTTTCTTAGCTTTTAGCACCTTCGTTGCCAAGCTTACTGGTGATTTTTATTAATGTAAAATTAATGGTTATAATGAAGAAGAATAAAATAACACCTGTGGCAAATAACATTTCTTGATGCCTTCCTGATGCATAACCCATTTCCATTGCTATATTGGTAGTCAAAGGTCTTATCTTTGAGAAAATACTCTTTGGTAGTCCACCAATATTATTACCGGCAATCATCATAACGGCCATTGTCTCACCTATAGCTCTGCCAATACCAAGAACTGTTGCAGTTAAAACACCGGAACGTGCAGCTGGTACTACGGATTTAAAGATAGTCTGTGTCTTAGAAGCTCCAAGTCCATATGATGCTTCTCTATAAGATTTAGGAACAGCACGTAAACTATTTTCACTTAAGGATATAATTGTAGGAAGAATCATAATTGTTAATACAATAATAACTGCAAGTAAAGATTCACCCTGTCCCATCGGAGATATTTTATTAATTAATGGTACAACTACACCCAGACCAAAAGCACCGTAGATAACGGACGGAATACCGGCTAATAATTCTATTGCCGGTTTAATCATGGATACTAATTTTTTAGGAGCTATCTCTGCAATGAATACAGCTGTTAATAAACCAATGGGAACCCCGAGCACGATTGCGCCCAGGGTTGCTAGTATTGAACCTACTATCATATAGAATACACCATAGATTTCATTTGTAGGATCCCATTTCATTCCGGTTATAAACTTTACAAAACTGTATGCATCCTTTCCCATAAAGGGTTGTAACCCTTTCGAGAATACAAAGATAATAATGGCCAGTACACTTAGTACACTTACTAATGCGCTTAGCAGGAATATTCCATGAAACACTTTTTCGGGATATTCTTTTCTTTTATTATTATTTGAGTATGCATTTTTTTTCATTAGTTTACTTTTATGCCTCCGTGTTCTTCAACAAATGCCTGACCATCTTCGCTTACAGTAAAATCAAGGAATGCTTTTACTAAATCAGATGCTTTATCATCCATGTATACGAATAAGAATGGTCTTGATAAACTGTATTCACCAGACTTGGCAGTTTCAGGAGTACCTTCTACACCATTCACTTTAAGACTTTTTACTGTTTCATCAATATAGGAGAAAGATACATAACCAATTGCATTGGGGTTACCAGCTACGTTAGTCTGAACATTACCATTACCTTCTACAACTGTAGCAGATTCTGTAAGACCGCCTGCATCTTCTAACTTAATTAATTCTTCAAATGCACTTCTTGTACCAGAAGCACCTTCTCTAGATACTACAATAATATCAGCATCGTTACCACCTACTTGGTTCCAGTTAGTAATTTCGCCAGAGAAAATTTTAGCTAAATCTTCTGTAGAGATATCCGCAACTGGGTTTGCTGGGTTAACGGCAACTGCAATTCCATCATAAGCAAAAGTAACTATTTCTAATCCATCTTTTTTCTCTTCATCTTTAACATTTCTTGAAGATGCACCAATATCATTAGCGCCTGCTAAAGTATCGGAAATACCTGCTGATGATCCTGTACCTGTATAGTTAATTGTTACATCAGGGTTAAGTGCTGTAAATTCATCTATCATATCATGTAAAATTTTTTCAACTGAAGTGGACCCTGTTATAGTAACTGTTCCTGAAAGATCAGTCCCGTCTGTGGCAGGTGTTTCTGTTTCTGGAGTTGCTGCTTCTTCTGTTGGTGCCTGTGTTGCTGCATTGTCAGTAGTCTCGCTCTTACTACCGCAGCCAGTAAGTAAACCAATTAAAGCAACCGTTAAAAGGGCAATCAATATCATTTTAATTTTCTTCATTTTATTTCCTCCTAATTTGGGAATCCCCCTAAGATTTAAAATCCATATCTAACTTACAGGCTTATTTTAAAACGCAAATGTTATATGCGTATTTTTGTAATGTAAAGTTTTTGTAAAGTTGATTAAGATCAGTAAAATAGCGCATTACTATATATTTTAATTATTTTTATGGGTTTTTTAACTTTATTTTATCCATTACATTTCAAAGATTTGCTTCTATACGGTAATATTATTTTGCCCTTAATCTGAATTTACATTCTTATATGAGTATGCTAAAATGTAAAAGGTAAATATGAAGCCATTAAGTGAATTACCATATTTACCGATATAAACAGCAGGAAATACCATATATGAAAACAGGAACGATTTCTCAATCTATTTTTATTATAAGAAAGGATTGCAATGCCTTTTACCAAAAAGGATGCCACGGATAATTTATGAAAAAGAAAGATTATTTAAAATGGGATGAATATTTTATGGGTATCGCTTTGTTATCTGCAGAACGAAGTAAAGACCCAAGTACATGTGTAGGTGCATGTATCGTTAGCGATGACAACAAAATACTTTCTGTTGGATATAACGGTATGCCCATCGGATGTTCTGATGATGAATTCCCTTGGGAAAAAGAAGGGGCTGCCCTGGACACCAAATACCTATATGTATGTCATGCAGAAATGAATGCCATTCTAAATTACACCGGCTCCCACATGAAAGGTGCCAAATTATATGTAACTTTATTCCCTTGTAATGAATGTACCAAGGCTCTGGTTCAAAAAGGTATCAGTGAAATCATATATATGTCAGACAAGTATGGAGATACAGATAGTGTAAAGGCATCGAAACGTATGCTTGATGCTACTGGAACGAAATATAGGATGTATGAGCCAATTAACAAAGATGTTATACTTTCTTTGTAGTACTTTAATAGAACATAAAATTTAAAACTAAATTATAAAAGAAATAACCTACTTATAATGAAATATCCTGCAAATGATAGGTATTCATAACCTTTACCCCCAAGTGGCGGCTAAGATTATGTATCCCTAGGATTTACAGGATTTATTTATGTTTTGACTGCATGAGGGCCGCAACAAGGTTTTGAAACACCTGTTACATAAAAAATCTTAAGTTAGATAATTATAAAGTTCTTTCTTAAGAGATTCCTAATAATTATTAAGAGGATGTTTCTTGATATTCATTCTAACCTTCTATATGATTATGATTAAGACTCGTGCAATAACGATACAGGAGACTATGGATGTAGAATGTTAAAAAGAAGGGAACTTTATTTATGCCTACCAAAGCACAATTAATTCGTAAAAAGCGAAGGAGACGGATACGAAATCAATTTATATTATCAACCTTCATTCTGTTTATATTATTTATTGTTTTCTTTCTGATTATTACTGTCTTTCATCCTGGTCTTAAATCTACTTTGAGATTTCCTAAGACTAAATTAGTTGAGAAACCACCAATTACTGAAAACCTTTTAACTCCCAATG
>DALYNO010000084.1:0-10527 GCA_031975295.1 Anaerocolumna sp.
GACTATATATAATAAATAATAAACTAATATATCAAGAAACTATAAGTTCCTTAATTTAAACTTCAAGAAACTATAACTTCCTTAAACTAAGACTTCAAAAGACTTTAAATTTCTTAAATTAAACTACAAGAAACTATAACCTTAAATTAACACTTCAAAAGACTTTAAATTTCTTAAATTAAACTACAAGTAACTATAACCTTAAACTAACACTTCAAAAGACTTTAAATTTCTGAATTAACACTATAAGAAACTATAAATTTTTTAAAGCAACACTTCAATTTTAAAGCAACACTTCAAGAAACTAAAAGTTTCCTGAATAAAATCAGCTAAAAAGACTACATAAAAGCGGTGATTATCAGGTATTACTTATGCGCCTCATACTTAGTCTGCCAACCCACGCAGGAATAATATTAAATTATACCTGGGTGGGTATATTTACTTATGATATTTAGCCTATGGTTTAGAGGAAGAAATCACATTGTCTGACGAGTGAAACGAGGAGTTTGTGATTACTTCCTCTTGTTTTACCATAGGCTAAAAATCATTAGTAAATACAGACTAAGTATACTAAGCATAAGAAATACCTGATAAACACCGCCTTCTAATGCTCAAAACAGCTGATTTTATTAAGGAAATCAACCTGTTTATCTTTTAATTTTATCTTTTATCTTTTATCTTTTATCCTTTATCTTTTATCTTTTATTCACTTATATTATATATCTAAAGTTTAACTCTTCTTCTGATAAACCCGCACATACTCCATTTCCATAATAAAAGGCAAAGAGGCTTCCTCTACTTCACCGCCCATGGTACCTCCAACAGCAATATTAACAATCAAATAAAAAGGTTTATCAAAAGGCCAGGCTTCAAAAGAAACTTCCTCATCATCACTTTTACTAAATTTGCATACACTGGCTCCATTTATATAAAATTCTACATATTCCGGTGTCCATTCCATAGCATAGTCTTGAAAATCCTCTGTAACTCCAGGATAATCATGAAATACTGTATATTGTTTTGTGTCCTTTCTTGTATGATTATGTTTCATAGAATGAAGACTAAAGAATAGATTATCTTCTTTTTTTCCAGTGTGTTCAATAATATCTATTTCTCCGCATAATGGCCAGTTCAGTCCTTCCTTAATGGAATCTGGAAGCATCCAAACTGCCGGCCAGGAGCCCTTTCCCTTAGGGAGTTTAACTCTAAACTCAAAATAACCATATTGAAAGGACTGCCTTTGGTAGGTTGTCAGCCTTGTTGATGTATATTCACGCTCACCGTCTTTTTCTTTTATTGCCCTAATATGTAATTTACCATTCTTAACATAGACATTATTAGGATGATTGGTATAGGCTTGTAATTCTGCATTAGCCCATTGTTTATTTCCCAAATCATAATTCCATTTTAAAGGATTGGGAGCACCTTCGTAGTCGAAGTTATCCTCCCATACCAATTGATAGTTTTCTTTATTCATAATTTTTGTCCGACCTTTCTGTTTCTTAAGATTAAGGTGAGTCAAAAGCCATCTTAAAAATTCATATATCACGCATATTCATTTCAAAGCCTTCATCTGGCCCTTTACCACACAATCCTATGAAACATTCGTTAGATTCTCTGATGTTCGTTTATTGTATTTGCTTCCCGATTTGAGCATTTTTCCTAAACTCAGTTGGAGACACCCCTGTTGTACTCTTGAATATTTTCATAAAGTGTTTTTCATTCTCATAGCCTATTGCACTACTGATTTCTATAATTTTTTTATCTGTTTCTTCTAATAATCTTTTAGCCTCTTTTATCCTAATATCTTTTAAATAATTTACAAAATTCATTCCTGTAAATTGTTTAAAAACATAAGAAAATAAAGAGTAATTCATAGAGATAAAGTTAGATACCACTGCCATATTCAAATCCTTGGCATAGTTTTCTTGTATATAACTAATTGCTCTTTGTATTTTTTGTTTATTTTTATAGTCATCATACTCTGATAATAATTTTACATTTATTTTTTCAATCCACTCATAGATAGTCTCATAATAAATACTGGCATTGTCATAGCCATATACTTTTTTTAAGTTATCAATTTCTTCTTTGTCAAAATTAAGAACATTTTTATAATTATTGCAGATTTTATCCACCAATTCATTCATAATTCCCATAAAATAATCTGGTTCAATCTGACCTTGTTTTGTTTTGTATAATATTTTGACTAAAAATTTATTAACTTCTTCAATTTTATCAGTACCAGCTAATTGAACCATTTGTTCTATTAATTCACTGGATACAGTTTCTTTAATGGTTTCTGTTTTGGAATACTCCGTAATAAAATTACCGGTGGCAAAGGCATATTTTCTTGCATATAATGCTTCTTCATAAGCGGTTCGTAAATCACGCAAGTTCAAATGATTTCTACTCACCCCTACAAAATAATCCTTTAATAAATTACTAAGTACCTCTTCTTTCATTTCCGCATTGAGCAAAAAAACACTTTGTCCATTTACATCATCAAGTATTATAATATGGGAGTTAGGATTTATCTGCCAGGATTTACTATTGGTACAACATACCACATACTCTCCAGTAACAAAATATCTATGAAACTCATTTTCTATTGCATAAGTTTCTTCCAAGGTAATTCCCGGATTCAGTAACATGTATTTAAACTGCTGAATACCAATTTGCTCAGAGTCCTTAACTTGTTTTGCTTCTTCCATAATCTGCTGCTCTAATTTTTCTAATATAGCATTAATTTTTTCGCGTTCGATTGGCTTTAATAAATACTCTTTAGCCCCATATCTTAGCAACTCTACTGCATAGGAAAAATCATCATAACCACTGATTACAACTACTTTAGGAACATGAGGCAAGTTTTGGATTTCTTTTACCAGGGTTATTCCATCTTTTTTGGGCATACGGATATCCGTAATCATTACATCAATTTTATTATTTTTGACTATTTCATATGCTTCTTCACCATTTTTGCAAAGTAATATTTCCTCAATTGGTACGGATGAACGTCTTGCAATGGACTCAATTCCCTGCCTTATCATTTTTTCATCTTCCACAATTAAAAGCTTTTTCATAAAGTACCCCCTTTAGCACATGTCTAAACCAATGGAATCTTTACCATTACTTTCGTATAGCAATCTATTTTTGAAGCTATACTAATCCCATAGTCATTACCAAAACTGATCTTAATTCTGTCTTGGACATTTTTTAACCCTATACCATTACCGGAACTTCCAGTTGTTTCAATTTCCCCCTGAATCTTCTTTTGAAGTCTGTCTATTTCTTCATCACTCATTCCCCTACCCGAGTCAGTGATTTCAATAATACAGTAATTCTCGTATAAGATACCTTTCATATATATGCTTGTATCTTCTGCTAATTCCTCAATGCCATGATAAATTGCATTCTCAATAATTGGCTGCAGAGACATTTTAGGTATTTCCTGTTCATATATAAGATCCGGCATATTTAAGCTCAAATAGATTTCATAATCAAATCTTAAATTAATGAGTGCCAGATAATTCTTAATATAATCAATTTCATCCGCCACTGTTACATTCTTAGATACCCATTTCATACTGTATCGCAGTAGTTTACCAAGTGCCGTTACTGCATCGGATATTTCATACTTTTCATCTACTTCAGCCATCATTTTGATAGATTCTAATACATTATAAATAAAGTGTGCATTAATCTGATTTTGCAGCGCCCTTATTTCCGAATCCTTAACCAGTATTTCTCTCTTAATACTATCCTCCATTAAGTGAGTAATACGTTCCAGCATTTTATTGATTTGTTGTCCTAATTCACCTATTTCATCAGGATTGGTGACTTGTACTCGAACATCCAAATCACCTTTTTGTACTTTGTGTATGGTATTCATGATTTCATAAAACTGTTTTAAGATTATTTTCACCATTTTATCAGAGAAAAATAAAAGTATGATTACAATAATAAAAAAACATCCCCAAAACACATTGCTTGTCTTAGTTATAGCAGCATAATCCTCTTTTAGAGATACAATCCGGAATAAGGTACCCTTAATCTCTTTTACAGTTTTAAAACATACAATAACAGGTTCTTTATCCAGCGTCATCTGAATATAACTTGTATTATCTGAGCTATCTGGTTTTTGACTTAATATTTCGTTTATATTATCCAGCCATCTATTTTCCTGCTCCATATCAAAATAATATTTACCATCCTCACTTGCAAAGCAGGTCCATTCATTATCTCCGCCAGAATACAGATTAGGAAATAATAACTCCATTCTCGTGGATACTTCGATTAAGGCACGTTTATCATTTTCAAGCATTTTATAGGTTACTAAGGATACCAGATGCTGATCTCTTGACGTGGAGAAGAATGGAAATATTTCATCTTCATAATCAAACTGCCAAGTACCGGACTCAGGAATCCCTTCTTTTGCCCATTCTAGTCTGCTTACTCTATCCATTTTATAAAGTATGGGCATCATTTCAGGTATACCTTTGTAATCCGCATATATTCTAATTTGATATAGATACGGATTTGTATTCACAATCTTCTCTAATGCTTTGATTTCACTATTATAAAAACTAAGCAGTTCTTTGGTTTGAATTTTTTCTCCTCTGCTAAAACGCTCTACATAATTCCAGAAATTTTGACTATTTAACATTACCTGTGTAGACATCTGACACATTTCCACATTTTTTTGAATTTGCTCATAGTTTTGTGTAAAGTTTATTTCCACACTTTTAATTTTCTCTTTTATTCTTGAATCCCTTATATTATTAAAAAAGAAAATAGAAAGAATAACCAAAGGTAAAACGATAATTGCCATTATAAGAAATGTAAACTTATGACTTAGTTTTAACACTGAAAAATGTTTTTTAAAGAATCTCATCTTACCTCCGTACTGTAACTTTCTATTATTTAAGGAATTAGCGCTTTGGTTTGGTATTGTAAATATAATAATTTCGTTTTATTTTTCGTAAAAAGTTGAGTATTTCTAATGTTTAAATTTATGAATTATCTCAATTAACGAAAACTTTTTCGCCATTTTGCACAAATATGAATGATATAAAAACGTTTTTTATTATCTATATACCTATTATATGAAATTTTACGGGAAAAAACAACCTGATTTTTCATCAGGCTGTTTTTCCTTGTTGTTTATATTTAATTATTTCATATTTTAATTATTGAATGCCAAGTTTTTCTTTTGCTTCCACCATCATAGTTGACTTCGCATCTAATACTTTTTGCATACCCCAGTCTTGACGTTGTTGCATAAAGTTATTCCAGATTGAATCAAATTCTTCTTCAGATGCTGCTAATAATAATTTAGGAAGTACAATACCCCATTCATTATCAACTTTAGTCTGGATTTCAGCTTCGTCACTACCACCTGGTAATGTTAAATCATATTGAGAAGTTGACATTACATAAGGGAAAGTCCATCTTTCCATTTGTCCAAGAGGTTCTGCTGTAGGTACCGCCCATGATAATGCCATTGCATTGTCTTGGAACATCCAGTATGCAGAGTCGGAACCATATTGTTTGTCATATTCTTTTCTATCTTTATTTAATAAATCTCTAACTTCTTGTTTCATTGTTGGAACGCCATCTACATAATCCCAAGTTACGCCTTCAACACCTAACCAAGTCATTAATTGTCCATGTTCACTCATAAGGTAAGAACATAATTCAATTGCTCTGTCAGGACGTTCACAGTTTTTAGAAATCATTGTTACTGTCCATCCATTGATACCAGTACCTGGTAATGTATAGGCATCACCTGCAGTATTCTTAGGACCATCTACTGCCATATAAATGCTGTTAGGATCTTTTTCAAATAGAATTTTTTGTTGGTTTGCTAAATCAGTTCTCTGATATAACATACAGAAGTATAAACCTTGAGCAATTTTTTCTTCCATCTGTGCTCTCTTATCGATGAAGATATCATCAGCTAAGAAGCCTTCCTGGCCTAATTCTCTGAAAGTCTTTAACCATCTAACTAATTCAGGATCAGTAAATCTATCATATACTTTACCATCTTTTTCATAAGGTACTGCTAAGAAGTTAGTTAAGTACTGATCAAAGGAGGAGTTACCTGTAGGTGTAAACTCATGAGCTCCAACAGGAATGATTGGCTGACCATTGATTTCAGGATATTTTTCTACAGCAGCTTTTACAGCAGCTTTGAAACCTTCAGGTGTAGTCATATCAGGGCTACCAATTGCTTCATAAATGTCTTTACGTACTAAGAAAGTCTGGTTAGAGGAAATATTATCATATTTTTCATAGTCAGCAGGTGAGAAAGAAGAGTTAGGATATCCGTAGATATGTCCATCTTCCTGTGTAAACCAGCCTACACGGCCTTTATCTGCAACTTCAAACCAATATGGATCATATTCAGTTGCAAGTTCATCTAATGCATATACCATACCATCTGCAATAATATCTTTATACTGAGGTTCATACCAACCGATTGTAACTAAATCAGGTAAAGTATCAGAAGCAATAAGAGAATTTAATTTTTCTGCTTCACTACCGGCTGGAACAATAAATTCAATATTAACGCCTGTTTCTTCAGTGATTGTTTTGGAAATTAAGTTTTCTCCCCAAGGTGTTGTAAACCAGGAAAAGTTAATATACCAAGTTAAAGTTACTTTGTCATCTTTATGCTGTTGCCAGCCTGGAACTACTTCTGCTGCCTCTGTAGGTTCTGTTTCTTCTGCTGTCTCTGTAGTAGCAGGTGCTTCTGTTGCCTCTGGTGTTGCAGCTGTTTCAGCTGGTTCATTCTTTTTGCCACATGCTGCCAAACTCAATACCATGATAAAAATCATTGCAAGAGCCATAAGCTTTGTGAAATTTCTTTTCATTTTACGTCCTCCCTTAAAAATATTAATTTATTCCTTAACTGCTCCTACCATCATTCCTTTTACGAAATACTTCTGAAGGAATGGGTATACGCAGCATATAGGCACTGTTGTGATAATCATAGCCGCCAATTTAATGGATGTAGATGTGGTATCTGCAGCTGTGATATTAGCAGCGGAAATAGAATTTGCTGCCTGGCTGGATTGTACCTGGGCTACCATTCTGTACAAATAGGTTTGAATAGGTTCTAAATCTGTTCTGACGGTCATATACATAAGTCCGCCAAAGTAGTCATTCCATTGTCCAACACCTGCAAATAATGCAATGGTTGCAAGTACTGGCTTAGATAGCGGCATAATTACTTTATAGAAGATCTTAAAATCATTGGCACCGTCTATCTTAGCGGATTCTTCAAGAGAAGCAGGTATTTCTCTAAAGAAGTTAATAAAGATAAGTAAGTTAAAAAAGTTAAAAGCTGCAGGTATAATATAAACTAAAAAGTTATTTAGTAAATGCATTTGCTTAAATAATATAAAGGTAGGTATAATACCTCCTGCAAAAAACATGGTGATTGTACCAAATGCCATATAATACTTTCTACCAATTAAATTGCTTTTAGATAACGGATAAGCTACCATAGCAGTAAATAATACGTTAATCGTTGTTCCAAGGAGAGTTTTTCCTATTGTAACTTTAAAAGCTTGTAATACACTGCTGTCTTCGAATACAGTCTGATAGTTCTTTAAAGAAAATTGTCTTGGCCACCAATAGATTCCACCCATCATGGCATCTTTTGCATCATTTAGAGAATTAACAAGTACATACCATATAGGATAGATACATAAGAAACAGATGATAATCATAAAAGCTGTATTACATGTATCAAATATTACGGTTCCTGTTGAGCGTTTGATTTTAGTTCCGGCTGTTTTTTTCACTTTCCTACCTCCTTAATATAATGACCTGCCAAGTAACTTCTTACTGGATTTATTTGCAACCAATAACAAGAACAAAGCGATAACGGATTTGAAAAGTCCAACAGCAGTTGCATAAGAATAATTTCCTTGGGACATACCTATCTGGTATACATAGGTGTCAATAACCTGACTTCTTGAAACATTCACTTGGTTTTTAAGAATTAATATCTGATCAAAATTTGAATTTAATAAGCCAGAAATCTGTAATATTAACATTAATGCGATAGTACCAGTAATAGATGGTAATGTAATGGATATAATTTTCTGGAATTTGTTAGCACCATCTACAGTTGCAGCTTCATAAATTTGCTGATCAACTCCGGCAATTGCAGCAAGATAAATAATTGCTGACCAACCAAGCTCTTTCCAAATATCTGATATCAAAGCGATTCCCCAAAAGGCTTTTGGATCTCCTAAGAAGGATACTGGTTCTTTGATAATGTTTAATGTCATTAATAAATCATTAATAACTCCTGTTTTAGATAACCAGGTTGTAAGAATACCGCCAAGTACTACCCATGATAAGAAGTGAGGAAGGTACGATATTGTTTGAGAGATTTTTTTAAATCTGATTCCTCTTATTTCATTGATTAAAAGTGCAAATATAATTGGTATTGGAAAACCTATAATCAATTTTAATAAACTAATACCTAAGGTATTGGTCATAACATCGACGAAGTTAATATCCTGAAAAAAATCCTGAAAATATTTAAATCCAACCCAGGGTGCTTCGGCTATTGATCTAGTAATTCTAAATTTCTTAAATGCAATAACTATACCGCCCATTGGCATATAATTAAATACTAACATCCATATCAGTCCAGGGATAACCATAAACTGTAGATACTTCTGATTCCACCATTTCTGGGTCAAAGTCTTAAAGGTTAACTTATTCCCAGACTTTTTTAATTCATTTTTTGTAGCTGATTTCGCCATACTGTTTCCTCCATCTGTCTTCTCATATCTTCTTCATGATACTTGAAAATCCCCTTTGATATAATGGATATATTTTTAAAAAGGTGTCATTTTTTTATTGACCTTTTACTCTCCAATTGTTACCTGTTTCCAGACTTTGTTGTTTACAGTAATCTTGTGATCTTTTTTTAGTTCATCATAGTTTTTATCAAAAACTTGTGAAAGTGCAGCATCTGTAGCATCTTTTACTGCCTTGTCGTATTCTGAAGTAGAAGTATTACTCTTTAATTTAATAATATAGAAACCTTTTACTGTCTCTACTAAGTCACTTACAGTTCCTTCTGTCATAGAAGTTATAACTCCTTCTAAATTATCTTCTTCCCCAAATGTATTATCACCTTTTAGAAATGTAAGTTTACCTGAATTTAAGCCAGTATCTTTCACAAGATCACCGAAATCAGTATCCACAGTAGCCAAATCAAGTAGTTCCTGAACTATATCTTTTTGTTCCATATTTCCATAAATATACTCAATATTGTACTGCTCATAATCTTCTGCTTTAATTCCTGCCTGAATGGCCTCTCTATCAATCATGGTGTCTACGTATTTATTATAATAGTCAGTAGCTGCTGTTATTTTATCTTGAATTTCTACTAAGTCTTCCTTAGTCAGGTTATATTCTTCTAATTGTTTTGCAGGTACATTCTTTAAAATATTTTCAACTTTCTCAGTGGAGATGTTCTTCTCCTCTTGTGTTAGTGTATAATTGTCATCTTTTGCCATTTGATAAAACAGTTCATACTTTATAGCATTTTCCATAGCCTGATCTTTGGCTGCTTCTCTCATGGTCTTCCCATTATCGGCTTTCATTTCCCAATACTCTCCGGTTTCATCACCTAGAAACGAGGCATATAAATCTCCTTGCAATTTCTCCAGCATAACATGATACATCATTTCATTCATATATACTTCATTGTTATCCACTGTGAGCACCAAGGAATCTGGCTTGGGGTACTTTCCTGCACAACCTGCTGTCAAAATCATAATACCGGCCAACAGAACACATAATAATTTTTTTCTATATTTTCTATGTTTATTGAATTTATTCATATGCAATCTCCTATCTGTGAATACACCAACTGTTGTAGAAAAAGTTGAATGAGCGTATCTATTTTTAAGCACTTAGTCTAAATATCTTTTATTACTTTAAGTATAACAAAAATCATTATTAACAAAAGGTATATATTTTTACTTTAGGTGCACTTTTTTTAGTGCACAATTACAAATTTGATTTTTGGAGTCTTTTTACCATAATTTTGTACAAAGGATAAGGTACGCTCATTCTCACACTGACCCCCTGTCACGAAAGTGACTTTCTTCCCTGGGCACGTCATGTGCATTCCCCTCAGCAGGTTTTTTTATATACAGGAAATTCGGAGAATTTTCTTATACATAAAAAAAGATACTGTAAAATTAGTGTTTTACAATATCTTTCTGATTGGAGTCGTACTTCGTCAAAAAATGAATTGGATTAAAAATTATGACTTTATTACTTTTCTCATCATTCTTCTCATAAAAATATGCCGCTTTCTATTTACTTGTTTGCTAATTCTAGCTTCTTCTAAAAGATAATGCTGGGCATCAACTTTTCTATCTGTAGTTTCTTTTCGTTTTTTATAAATTCCTTGGCTCGTTAACATTCTTGCTTTTATGTTATCAGCGGAATATATACCTAACATGTTCAGAATCTTTTCTTTTATAT
>DALYNO010000085.1:0-10525 GCA_031975295.1 Anaerocolumna sp.
ATGCATTTGATAAAATAATTTCATTTCTTAACTTTTTAGATTCCATTCAGAGTGAGAATTTACCTAATCTTACAAGATATGTGACTGCTCCTGAAATCTCATCACTTTTAAACATTCAAGCATTTCAAGAAGAAATACATGCGCAAAGTTATTCCTATATTTTGGATACAGTAACGAATCCAGTTACCCGGGATAAAATATATGATGAATGGAGAGTCGATAAGGAACTGTTAAAGAGAAATCAGTATATTGCTAATATCTATCAGACATTTAATGAGAATCCTTCACAAGATAATTTTATCCGTACGGTAGTCGCCAATTATATTTTAGAGGGAATCTATTTTTATTCAGGTTTTAGTTTCTTTTATACATTGGCTAGGCAGGGTAAGATGACAGCTACTAGTACCATTTTTAAATACATTAACAGAGATGAGATTACCCATTTGGTATTATTTCAGAATATATTAAAAGAGTTAAAAAATGAAAAACCAGAGATTTTTACAGAACAGCTGTTGGATGAAATTAGAGATATGATGAGAACTGGAGTAGAACATGAAATTGCTTGGGGGCAATATGTAACCAACAATGTAATACTTGGAATGAACCATAATCTCATAGAGAAGTACATTAAATATCTTGGTAATCAAAGACTAAAAGCCATTGGTATCCCGGAATTATATCCAGAAGTAACCGAAAATCCTATGGCTTGGATTGAGAGTTTCTCTAATCTAAATCAAACAAAAACAGATTTCTTTGAAGCAAAAGTAACAAATTATACAAAAGCTGCAGCATATGATTTTGACGATTTAGAATAAAGGGTAGAAAATGAAAGACAGAACAGCAGGGAATACAAAAGATTGTCTAAATTATCAGGTGTCAATCAGGTATCAATTTGCGTCTGTATCGAATGTTGCAGACGATGGAAAGGAATGGTTGTTTGTATGAATCATGAGTTAAGAAATTATTTGAATCTTTTTATGAATAATACTGCCGAGGCAAAGAATCAATTTTTTTGGCAGGAATCTTTAACTAAAAAATTGATGGCATTACTTTATACCGCTGAGAATAAGAGGCTAGATGGAGAGAATATTAAGGATTGCCATAGACTTCTAAAAATGAACACAGGTGTATTTTCAATGTTTAGAGGTAATTCAGCTTATAATATTGCAGCACTGCTTTCACTGAAACCTGATAAAGAAAGATTATTAAAAAACACACTGGACATTTATGATAGAATGAAGGCGGTAAAACTGAGAAGTTCTGATTATCTTACTATTGCTGCTTTCTTAATTGCTTCTCAAACCAAAGAGGAGAATTACGCAAATGTAATCCATAGAACCAGAGAATTTTATGATGGTATGAAAAGTAATCATATATTTATTACAGGTGAGGATGATTATATATTTTCTGCAATGCTGGGTCTGTCAGAGATTGATACGAAAACAGGTACGGAGCAGTTAGAACATCTTTACCAGAAATTAAAACCTATATTTGGAAGTGGGAACGGTCTGCAAAGTTTAACCCAGATTCTGCTTTTGGGTGGTTATTCAGAAGAAGCTATTTTAAAGGTTACTGAATTAAATCATGCTTTTAAAAGTGAGAATCTTCGTTTGGATAAAAGAGAAACCATTGCTTCTCTGGGTATTCTATCCCTTTTACCTGTTCATAAAAATGATGTAATTACTGCAATGAAAGAAGTCTATGAGTTTTTGCGTAGTCAAAATGGTTTTGGTGTCTTATCTGCTGCAAAGCAAGAAGTTCTAATCTATGCAAGTGCTATTGTATGTTTCCCATATATGGAGGAAGCTAAAAATTCATTAGTAAGCGGTGTTCTTTCAACAACAGTTACAAACATAATTCTTGCCCAGCAGGCTATTATGGTTGCTGTGGCTGCTTCTACCTCAGCTGCTGTTATCGCTTCATCAAGCACTCATTAATTTACTTAAAGGTCTTTTATAATCATAAT
The DNA here is from genome assembly GCA_031975295.1 of Anaerocolumna sp. Lineage (GTDB taxonomy): Bacteria > Bacillota > Clostridia > Lachnospirales > Lachnospiraceae > Anaerocolumna. The sequence continues at coordinate 1,967 of DALYNO010000085.1, forward strand.
GCAGGAATATCTTAACCATATAAAAACGTGGATTATTTTACAGTGCCAGGAGGTCCTATGAGAAGTCAGGAAATACGAAAAATTGCACCAGAAATGGACCCGCTTAAAATGGGGATGGGTTGGAGCTTAGAAGATTTAAATAAACCACAAATTATAGTTGAAAGTACCTTTGGTGAAAGCCATCCTTGAAGTGCTCATTTATTACAATTTGCCAATCAGGCATGTGAAGGTGTGGCAAGGGCTGGCGGTAAGGCTGCCAGATATTTTGCAACGGATATATGTGATGGAATGGCTCAGGGACATGATGGCATAAATTATTCATTAGTGTCCCGTGATGCAATTGCAAATCTTATAGAGATTCATGCTGGTGCAACACCTTTTGACGGGGGTGTTTTTATTTCAAGTTGTGATAAAGCAGTTCCAGCACATCTTATGGCTGTTGGAAGAATTAATATTCCTTCCATTATTATGACTGGTGGTGTAATGGATGCAGGACCAGATTTACTAACTTTAGAGCAAATTGGTACCTACAGTGCTATGTTTAAAAGAGGAGAGATTAGTGAAGATCAACTGAACTTTTATAAACAGAATGCCTGTCCATCTTGTGGTGCCTGTTCTTTTATGGGGACAGCTTCTACCATGCAGATTATGGCGGAAGCCCTTGGTTTAATGATTCCTGGAAGCGCACTTATGCCGGCAACAAGTAATGAAATATCTATTATGGCTTATAAAGCTGGAGAATTAGCAGTTCAACTTGCTAAATGGAATTTGACTCCAAGAAGAATTGTTACAAAAAAATCTTTTGAAAATGCAGTTATGATACATGCAGCAATCTCTGGTTCTACCAATACACTGCTGCATTTACCAGCAATTGCCAGAGAGTTTCAGGTAGATCTTGATGCCAGAATATTTGACGAACTACATAAAAATGCCCATTATCTATTGGACATTCGCCCATCGGGTAAATGGCCGGCCCAATTCTTTTATTATGCGGGTGGTGTTACAAGAGTTATGGAAGAAATTAAGAGTATGCTTCACCTGGATGTTATGACTATAACAGGCAAAACACTTGGCGAGAATTTAGAGGACATTAAAAATAGTGGTTTCTATGAAACCTGTGAAAGACAACTTTTGAAATATCATGTAAAGAGTACTGACGTTATCAGACCCTTCCATAACCCAATTGGCGTGAATGGCACTATTTCTATTTTATATGGAAATTTAGCACCAGATGGTGCAGTGGTTAAGCATAGTGCAGTTCCCAAGGAAATGTATCAAGCAACCCTCAGGGCAAAACCTTATGATTGCGAAGAAGAAGCCATTGAGGCAATCTTACATCACCATATACTACCAGGGGATGGAGTGATTATAAGATATGAAGGACCTAAAGGCAGTGGAATGCCTGAAATGTTTTATACCACGGAAGCAATTTCCTCAGATCCTGAACTTGCCAGTACCATTGCTTTAATAACGGATGGCAGATTCTCAGGAGCATCTAGGGGACCCGTGATTGGTCATGTATCTCCAGAAGCGGCGGAAGGTGGTCCTATTGCACTTATTAAAGAAGGTGACTTAATTCAAATAGATATTCCTAACCAATTGATTGCAGTTGTGGGTATTGATGGTGTGAAAAAGAGTGAAATAGAAATAGAAGAAGAATTTGAGAAGCGAAAGAAAGAATTAAAGCCCAGAGAAATGAAATATAAGAAGGGTGTCTTAAGTTATTTTACAAAACATGCCGCATCACCTATGAAAGGCGGATACTTGGAACCTTAAAAATAAATCAGCATACGCTTTTGGGAGGATAATGCGTGAAATACCAAGCGATACTATTTGATGTAAGTGATACACTGATTCAATACAACCCCAATTATGGGCAGATATATGGAGACAGGCTAAGAAGAGTGGGTTATGAAATTTCGAAAGAAAAAGAGTTGGAAATATCCATAGCAGTGAATTTAGCCATATGTGAAGAAGATAGGAAAAAGAATTTAGGTATTGAAAAAAGCACCATGAATTTAGAAATGATAATGGATATGGCTGCTCTATCTTGCGTAAACGTACTTGACCCTAGTTTAGATGAACTTAGCAGAATTCCCATACCAAATCAGCAAATGGAAGTGATTCCAGGTGTATTTAAAGTGTTAGAGGCTTTGCACAAAAGGTATCGGCTGGCAATCGTTTCTAATCATTACACCTGGTTAAAAGAGAAGTTGATGGTTATGGGGTTGTCGAAGTATTTTGAAACAATTATTATATCAGAGGCAGTAGGTGTTTCAAAACCAGATGCTCGCATTCTGCAGCTGGCCTTTCAAGAACTAGGATTAACGCCGAATGACTGCCTATATGTTGGGGACCAGCCAAACGATGTTTTATGTGCTAAATCAGCAGGAGCTGACTGTGTTTGGATAGCTGCTGCAAATACTAGAATACCCCAGACTATAACATATAAAGAAGACTATAAAATAGCTGCGATTGAGGAACTGTTGCATTTTCTATAAGGTTAATACAAATCATCAGTGAATAAGCTATTCTTATAGAATCAAAGCATGAGATTTTTTGAGTGCAAATTGTTAGGATGTAATAGAAATGGGTCCATATGACCCGGGCATCATCTTATCAGACATTGTATAGGAGGTAGAAATGGCATTAAGAGAAATTAGAATGTCACAAGATCCAATATTACGAAAGATATGTAAACCAGTAGAAATCATTGATGATAAAATAAGGACCTTACTTGATGATATGGCTCAAACCATGTACAATACACCCAATGGAGGCGGACTTGCTGCCTGCCAGGTAGGGATATTAAAACGGCTGATTGTTGCTGATATGGGAGAAGGGTTACTAAAACTTGTTAACCCTGTTATTGTTGAAGAAGAAGGTGAACAGTTGGTTATTGAAGGCTGCCTTAGCTTTCCGGGTGTATTTGGTAAACTTATGCGCCCAGCAAGAGTCGTGGTGGAAGCCTTAAATGAACAGGGTGAAAAAGTTAGAATAGAAGCCAAAGCAGGACTTGCGAAATGTTTATGCCATGAGATTGATCATCTAAATGGAATTCTTTTTATAGATAAGGAAATTGATTATATTTATCCCGACCGTTAAATTATTTTGTTTATGCATGATAAGCCCTAATAACAACTATAAGTATGTACTAAGTTACTGACTAAACTTTCGTCTTTCACTTAGTACATATTTTGTTTTAGAATTGTAATTTGAGATAATACTACTAATAAATAGTAAATTATTGATATCAATATGAAATAGTACAGGAGTTAATATGGCGAATAATTGGTATAAAGGAACAGAAAATGTAGCGATTATCTATAATACACAGGAATCTGAGGGGGTATTAGAAGCTTTATCTAAAATTCAAGCACAACAGGATATAGGGGAAGAAGATATTGTAGTAATAACACCTAACTGGGTTAATAATCAAAAACCAAATCCCTCTGATGGGGTTGTAGTAGGACCCAACACCTTAAGAACAATACTTAGGTGGATTAAACAAAGTCGACCGAAACGTATTATAGTAGCTACCGGTTCTGGAGGAGGTAATACTGAGCAGGTTATGAAAGAGGTAGGATATGATAAGATAATCAGAGAGGAACAAGTTGAGTTTATTGATTTTAACAAAGGACCATATGTTACTCTGGAGTTAGACCATAGAAAACCAGCGAAGATTTTAGTTAATAAAATCATAGAAGAAATGACCTATTATATATCCTTTACCCAGCTAAAAACCCATGAAGAGGCTACTATGTCGGGGAGTATTAAGAATGTAGCATTGTCCTGGCCGACCACAGAAGAACAGGGTGCACCTAAAAAGGATCTTGGTATACATGAGGATTTACATGGATTTATTACAGCTATGGCTGAGAAAATTAAGATTAACCTGGCAATTGTAAGTGCCAATCCAGTCATGATAGGAACTGGTCCAACGAAAGGAATTGATCGACATACGGGGCTTGTTATTTGTGGTAAGAATCCTATTTCAGTTGATTGCACATGCGCAAGACTATTAGGGTATATGGAGCAGGGGGTAGGATATCTTCATAATCTAAAGAATAAAGGATATACGGAAACTGATATGAATAAAATACCAATGATCGGTTTGTCCATGGTTGAGGCAGAGAAAGTCTTTAGTACAAAGGTATATGGAGAAGAAATGGTATCTGATGATAATGTTAATTAGTTCTGGATCTGGGGATGAAGGGGAACCTGTCATCCCCATTATACTATCTAAAACAGATGAAATAACATTGGCCATATGAAATAAATTACATAAATATCATATATGGTACATATTAATCTATACTAAGAGTTGATTCTTTAGCAGGTATACTATGTACAGAACATTTTATAAAAATGAGAATAAAGTGATACATTACCAGGATTATTATTCCCTTCATCATACATGGGAAACGATTAGAGCATTGGTTGATGCCATTATACCAAGGACGCCAAGACTTGCTGAGGAATTTGGGAGAATACAATATTATGGAGCGTTGGATTCCCATATAGATGAATTTGTAATTTGTACTTTAAATAATTATTATTATCCCTTAGCCAAACCCGTTGCAGATCTGTTGGACGTAGCAGCTACACAGTTGTTACTTGATATAGGGAGTGAATATTCTTTAGAGTATCTGGACAATAATGGAAAGAGCTCATTTGCCGAACTCTCACCTATCAATAGGTTTAGAGCTATTAGTCTGTTGCCAGGATTACAGAGCTATCTCACTGATATACCGGAGAGTCTGGGGCAAAATCAAGAATATGTACTTGCAGTAATTAATGCATTAAGTAGATATACCTTAATGGGATATTATTCTGAGTGGTCTGGTTATGGTGCAACCAGATTAGATTCTCCAAATGAGAGAATATTAGAGTATATGCCCATAGGCTGGAGACAGGTAGAATATCCAGGACCTTCTCTTGGCTACCGTGCATTAAGACCATAAACATGTGAAAGGGGGGATTTAAAATGGATTTTGATGCAGATGTAATTGTGATTGGTGCTGGTGGAGGCGGCGGTGTTGTTGCCAAAGAACTAAGTGAAAAAGGAGTTAAAGTATTAGTTCTGGAAGCTGGTGCTTGGTTTGGCAATAAAAAATGGCCTGAGCCAAATAGTGATGCGGGCGCGGTTGGAAGTTCCAGTTATGAGGATTTAGATATAAATATGTTAAAGCAGCAATTTACCAATCTTGAAGATGATATGAATGATTTCGTATCTGGGAAGTTTCGATGGGGACCAGCAGATAGGACAAAACCACCATGGCCAAGAATTATATCAGGAGAAGGATTTGCCTGGCAAAATGCAGGAGTTGGAGGAAGTACTCTGCATTACTTTGCCAACTCACCACGAGCGTTTCCTCAGTCTGTTGATAATATATGGCCAATATCATATGAAGAGTTAATTCCATATTATGAGAAAGTAGAATCAACATTACCTGTTTACACTGCCCCCAAAACTGCGAAAGAAGATCTCTTTACTTATGGAATAACTAAAGCTGGATTTGAACCCCTTACTTCTGCTAATGTTACAGTACCAGGATACAGACAACAGCCTAATGCAATCCTTCCTGTTAATCCCCAGCTTATGAATCCAGATTTTGATTTGCAGAATAATCAGTCCGTGGGTTGCACGTTAAGAGGGCATTGTGTCAATGGTTGTTCTACAGGCCCAATTGTCGAAGGGGTTGCTAAGCGGTCAACCTTTGTAAGTTATATTCCGAAAGCCCTTCGTACTGGAAATGTTGAAGTCAGACCGAATACTTTTGTAACGAAAATATTAACGGATATAGACGAATTGCAAGGAATACACACGGTTGGTGTGGAATATAGAAACACCTGGACAGGAGAAACAGGAGTATTAAGAGCCCAGGTAGTTGTGATGTCTGCAGGAGCTGTTGAAACTCCAAGACTATGGTTAAATTCCAAATTACCAGCTAATCCATGGGTTGGAAAAGGTTTAATCAATCATTATTTTGATTGTATGGCTGGTATCTTTGATGAAAAAGCTATTATGGATGCAATTGGTGTTTCAGATATTAAGCCCTATGTAGGTCAGAATGCAGCAACCAGGTTAGACTATCCAGGACTTGGCGTAATTGAGATATATGGTTTAAGTCCAGGCATTTATTCCACCATGCTATATGGTACCAGTGGTGTAGGTTATGCCTTCTTAAATGAGGAAGATGAACATGTGCCCTGGAATACAGAAGGATTGGTGGTTGGAGAACAACTCAAAGAATTTATGAGAAACTATAAAAGGACCATGTGTGTACTAATATTTACAGATGATGAAGTAAGGCAAGAGAATTCTGTTACCTTAGATCCTATTCTTAAGGATGAAAATGGATATATACCTGTTATCAATTATAAGCCAAGTGATGAAGATATCAGGAAGAGAAATAGATTGGCTGAGATTGCCACAGATATATTCAGAAAAGCAGGTGCCAAAACTGTTATTAGAGCCAATTGGCAGGTTGGAGTTTTAATACATATTCAAAGTACAATGCGTATAGGTTTGGTTACTGACACAAATTGTGAGGCAAATCAAGTTAAGAGGCTTTATATTGCAGATAATAGTGTATTATATAACGGACTAGGTGGACCGAATCCTACCCTTACCAATCAGGCCTTGGCAACCAGAACTGCTGAGAAAATAGTAGAAAAATATTTTAGCTAATCAAGATAAGATGAGGGGATACTGTTAAAACCTCATCTTATTTTTTGTATTTTATTAAGTACAATTGTAGGATAAAGCCATATGGTAGATGCTAAAATTGCATATCAAAGGATTATCATAGTAAGAAAGACAAAAGATGATTCCTTATAATAAATAAAGTACCTTGTTGCTGGGTCTTGGGAAGTATAAAATGGTATAAGGCTATGGTTATACTGCCATAGATCAATTATTAGGAGGACGGTTTATGAAAGTTAAAAATCCAGTTATTCCGGGTTTTCATCCAGATCCATCTTTAGTAAGGGCTGGAGAGGATTATTATATTGCAACATCGACATTTGAATGGTTTCCGGGGGTTTGTATACATCACTCCAAAGATTTGGCTAATTGGAAGATTGTAGCGTATGCTTTAACCAATGAAGATGAGGTTGATCTTACAGGTTTAGATATGTCCTGCGGAATATGGGCACCAAACCTAACCTATGATAAAGAAACCTTTTATCTGACATATACAATTGTTTATACAGATCGTTCCAAGTTTAAAGATACCCATAACTTTGTAATTACTGCTAAGAATATTACAGGACCTTGGTCTAAGCCGGTTCCACTAAGCCGTTCTGGATTTGATCCATCCATTTTTCACGATACAGATGGGAAAAAATATCTGGTAAATATGACCATGGATTACCGAGAAAATCAATATAGATTTAGTGGCATTGATGTCCAGGAATATGATTATGAGAATCAGGTATTAATTGGTGAACCCGTAAGAGTATTTAGAGGCACCTCAAGAGGTACAACGGAAGGTCCTAATATTATGAAATATAAGGATTGGTATTACTTAGTCTGTGCGGAGGGTGGAACGGGTATTAATCATTGTGTTACAGTGGTGCGGTCTAAAAATATATTTGGACCTTATGAAGAATGCCTAGATAATCCAATTATGACAGCGGCTGGTAAAGAAGATATAGAACTTAAGAGAGCAGGACATGCTCAAGTGATAGAAAGTACAGATGGCAGTTGGTATATGGCACATCTTTGTTCCAGACCGTTAAAAGAATATAGTATACTGGGAAGAGAGACTGGCATTCAAAACGTTCACTGGACAGAAGATGGATGGTTTAAACTAACAGCAAATGAAAGTGGAAACCCTGAAACATATTATGAAATTCCAAGGGAAGTTGAAGTTAAATCAAACAGATCAGAAAGAGTGGAATTTGATAAAGGTGATATTCCTCTGAATTATATGACATTACGCAGAACATTTAAAACCAATGGAATTGAAAAAACCAATGGAGTGCTGCGTATAAAAGGTGGATGTTCCATTGCTTCTAAATATCAACAGGGGCTGCTTGCCCGTCCACAGCAAAGTTTTCATTGTGATTTTAGTACAGCAATGAGATTTAAGCCTAGGCATATCAATCATATTGCAGGCTTATTGGTATATTACAACTATGATAATTGCTACCATTTAAGAGTTTCAAAAGATGAGACAGGTTTATACATCAATCTCTCTTCTATCATAAATAAAAGTATTTCAGACAGCGATAACATATATTTAAAGGAGAATGCAGAACTTATTTACCTAAAAGCAGAAATTCACTACGAAGAGGTACGCTTCTATTATTCCCTGGATAATATAGAATACATACAAGTAGGCCAAGTACAGGATATGAAAAATATATCCGATGAACACATAGATGGCAATGGTTTTACAGGTTCAATGCTCGGTGTTAATTGTGAGGATTTACAGGGCGATGGAATTCATGCAGACTTCTTATATCTGGATTATAAAGAATATGAGGATTAAATTAGAACAAAGAGTCTGGCTCGCCAGACTCTAGCGCTGACGCGCTGTCACATCAGTG
>DALYNO010000086.1:0-10498 GCA_031975295.1 Anaerocolumna sp.
ATATCCTGGTCGCATTTTTTCGTACTTTTCAGCTTCTGTGTTAAACGTCCACTCCAGCCCTTTTCGTATTGACATTACCTTACCTCCTGGTATATAGATGGTTTCGTTCGCTGTTGTAAAGAATAGCGGATTAACTTTTATATATTATATCACAAATGGTATAAATTAGAAAATACTTATCTAAGCGTTACGATTTTATTGTGTATAACCTACACAAAAGCTTTCAATGATAGGGGCTTAATTTCTTAAAGCCACCCTCCATATAACCTCCATCAGTTTCCAAAATATTCAGAGTTAGCCCTAATATAATCAATACAGAGTTGATTAAGTGGTTCTCTTTCATACATAATATAAAATTCATCATCTAAAACATTTAAAGGATTATTTTCGTAAGACTCCGAGAAACTTTCTAACGTTCCATCATCGTACTTCTCAAGGTCATCTTTGATTTCTGCATATATAGTATTTGCTCTAATCATGATATCTGCAAACCCTGCTGCACCCATTGCTTGAAAACCACCTTCTGCCATTTGGGTAAACTGCCTGCTACTATTAAAATAACATTGGTTAAACCCACCGTTATTAACTTCTCCCTCAATAATGTAAACACTATACATGTCTTGACATGGTTTCGGTAATGAAGATATTATTTCAAAATCATCAGACCAATCAGTATTAAATTTACTCCACATCCAACTCATAACAGCATAAACTAACTCATCATCTGGTATAGTGGAGATATCTTCTTTGTTTAGAAACTCATATTTTTTTAAACCACTATCATGGAATTTGTTCAAATTTTTCTTTATAAGTACATTGACTACAAGTATTACAACTATAATTGCAATAGCAATGTAATATGATTTTACACTTTTAAAAATATTCATTCTAGTCTCCCAAGTAATACCCATTAAAAAAATCCAGATTACTATTGAAATAAATTCTTTCTTTATTATACTACCATTGTTTTTTATCATTTTCCACCTATTTTCAATATAGCTTTAAGTAATAATTATATCAAATATTAAAAGTTTAAAATATAAGTAGAATATGGAAACATGTTTTATGCGAAAGTAATCGGTAACTACAATTCATAATTTAAAGCAGTATTAGGTATAAAATGTACCAGACCATAATGTCACTCCTAATTTTATTATCAAAATGCCTTAAATACATTTTTATTCTTTATGAAGAGCTAAGCCTTTTATTAAGTCTTTCTAAACTTCTCGTATAACCAAAACATTCTCTAAATAATCTTCTTCCGATATATTCGTGAAAGTTATAACACCTATCTCTATAGAATTCATTCCAATAACTTATCATCCTTGCATAACTTTTACAAAACGACTCAACATTCTCATAACAAAACTGCATAACTCGTCCGTTATCTTTGTTACATAATATACTATAGGTCATATCTAAAATTTCAACCACGTATTCATCACATAATTTAACTATATATGGAATGACCCAATCTTCATAATCCATTAAAAGTAATAACCGTAAATGCTTTTGTCTAACGTAGCCATCGCAATTTCTTGAGAAAATACAATGTAATATCATTTTTTGTTCTAAGCTCATATCTTGATAGTCTAATTCTGGAATATCATTATAATACATACGGTCAGGAAATTTTATAAAATCTCCATGTACAGAATACTGAATATGATGTTCAGTTATTCCAATACTAATTAATCTGCTGGAGGCTTTTTCAATGTAGTTAACAACCATAGTAACATCATTTCTTAAATATAGGGGAAAGCCTTCCTGAAACATTTCAACACTCCCTTTCCTCTTTATCATGCCAATAATACAATGTCAATCCAACGCTTGTTGAAGTATTTTCACCCCAGTCATAGTGCATATGGGGTAGATAATCTTCGATATAATCGTCTCCATATGCAGTTAAGTTATAAGCCCCATGGGATAACGCTTGAAAACCATCTCTATTCGATGAAATATACATATTCTTTTTATGGATTTTGACCGTTAGCCGCTTATTAGTTTTCCATCTATCTATAAATTCAGTATTAATTTTAGGATTTCGCTGAATAACCTCTTCTGTCCATACTTTTATTTTTAGAATATCTTCAATATCTTTTGGTGACATTTGCGTTTCACAGTAATTCGTACAGATTATATTATAGTTATATTCATATCCTTGAAATGTTTCGGTAAACTCCTCACTTGCTCGATAACTTACTGGTAAATATAGGATCTCATTTTTAAGTAGTTCTGCAGCTATCAAAAAACACTCTGTTAGAAGCTTATATCCACTCCCATTGCCCCAAACTATAACAAAACCTTTATTATCATGTCCAGCCGATACATTTCGATTATCATAAGGTGTTAAGATAAAGACTTCTTTTCCACCATGTACTGTTATTTTTCTTTTAGTTAACTTCACTTCTTATCTCCCAACTCACACATAAATAATTTGCTTCCCTCATTAATTATAGTAGGCTCTTTATTTGAATTTGTTTAAAACTTTGTCGGAATAGTGTACGATTAGATTGTTTTATCTTTACTCCGCCACGTTTTCAGTAAAACAATATTTCCTATCAAATTTATCTTCATACTTCATTCATTTAATATAGCCATCTTTTAATTCATACTCTTTAAATACAATGGTAGTTTTTCTATTTAATTTATTTATTAGTAATTCTCGCAACTTCCAAATTAAAATAAAAAATCCTCCATACATCATAGTCTCAGCCATGGATATACAAAGGATTTAATCGTATGCACAATTTGAATATCACTTTTGCCCATACATCACCGCTGGACTATTTTTCTGTGCGTTTTCTGTTATTTTATTTTATTCTGTTAATGCTTGTATTAGCAATTTCAGTCTTCCAACTTATTCATTCCAGTTATGATATACTTCCTGTACATCATCATCTTCATCAAGTAAATCTAGTGTACGGTTCATCATCTTGATATCCTGGTCACTTGTTAAGTCTACCCAGGTCTGTGGTATCATTGTAACATCAGCTTGAGCCATTGGCACTCCAGCCTTTTCTAAGGTTTCACGAACCTGACTAAAAGATTCTTCATCAGTTAAAATCTCAAAACTGTCGTCTTCTTCATTAAAGTCTTGAGCACCTGCATCTAAAGCAATCATCATAAGTTCGTCTGCTTCTTTATCATACTCTTCTTTGTCTATAATAATCTGACCTTTTTTATCAAACATAAAGGATACGCAACCAGGTGTACCTACATTACCATTTCCTTTTGTAAATGCATTTCTAACATTAGAAGCAGTTCTATTCTTATTATCAGTAAGAGCCTCTACGATAATCGCAATACCGTTAGGACCATATCCTTCATAAGTAACGAATTCGTAATTAACAGCATTTGCATCTCCTGCTGCTTTTTTAATACTTCTATCGATAGTATCATTCGGCATATTATTAGATTTAGCTTTCGCAATAATATCTTTTAAACGGCTATTAGAATTGGGATCTGCTCCGCCTTCTTTAACTGCTACAGCAATTTCACGACCTAATTTAGTAAAGATTTTGCCTTTTGTTGCATCATTCTTTTCTTTTTTATGTTTTATGTTGGCAAACTTGGAATGTCCTGACATATTAACTCTCCTTTTATCATGTCTACTTAACTTATTTCATTGTATAAGCTTGCAATATATTCTATTACACCTATATAATAATCTTCAATTTCATCACGAATAACCAGTTAACAATTTTATCACCATTTAAGATCAATTTCAAGCAGTCTTTATAGCTTGAAATTTTTCAAGGTTAGTAAACTATATACCGAATCACATTTTATACTTGAATTTTTTCAAGGTTAGTAAACTATATACCGAATCAAATTTTATAACTTGAATTTTTTCAAGGTTAGTACTATATACTGAATCACATTTTATACTTGAAAATTTTAAGGTAAGTAAATTATATTCTGAATCATACTTTATAACCTGACATATTATAGACTTTTGGAATTAATTATTTTATTTAATTTCTCCATTACACCTATTGTTTCTTCTGTAGTCTTTATTACGCACATTAGCGTATCATCGCCTGCTATACATCCCATAATTCCATGAATATGTAAAGCATCAAGGGCTGCCGCTACAGCCATAGCCATACCGGAAACAGTTTTTACAATAATTATGTTCTGGGCCATATCCATGGAGATAAATCCATCTCTTAATACTCTAACATACTTTTCGCTTAAACCTGATTCCGCATTATTAAGTACAATATACTTTTGCTTCCCATCATCCACGGCTACTTTGGTTAATTTTAATTCTCTGATGTCTCTAGAAATAGTAGCCTGTGTTACATTGTAACCCGCCTCAGTAAGTAAATCCGCCAGTTCTTCCTGGGTTTCAATATCATTTTTATTAATTAGTTCTATAATCTTACTCTGTCTTCCAACCTTCATACACTATTCTCCACCTTGTCCAATTTTTGTTCTAAGAATATTAAAGAAACTTACTCCATTTATTTTTATTAAGCTTGTTGTTTCCTTAGCTTTGCTAATATGAATATTATCACCGCTATGAAGTAAAATTACCTTTCTTCCATCAATTGTAGCAATTGCTTCTTCTTCCTGGGTCTTTTTACTTTCATTTATTTGAATTCTAACTGAATCATCTGCGGAGATTACTATGCTTCTAGCGCTTAAAGTATGGGGACAGATAGGTGTTATTACAATTACTTTGGCATCAGGTTTAATGACCGGTCCACCAGAAGATAAACTGTACCCTGTAGATCCGGTTGGAGTTGAAACTATTACTCCGTCTCCCCTGTACCTATCAACTAATTCTTCATTGATATATATACTTACACTAATGATTCTTGAGAATCCACTTCTTGTTATTACTATATCATTTAAGGCCGCACCTTCAAAAATATTCTCACTATTACTGGATATTTTTCCATACAGCATCATGCGTTCCTGCTTTTTATAGTTATCTTCAAACAGTGCATCTAAGGCTGTATAGATATTATCTTTTTCTATTTCAGCCAAAAAACCTAAAGTACCTAAATTAATACCCATAATAGGGATATTTTTACCTAGAAGGTCATTGGCTGCTTGAATTATAGTTCCATCGCCACCAAGAACAATGGCACATTCAATGTCCTCTGAGATTTCCTTTGTATCCGTACAATAACAACCACAATCCTGTGTCTCATTGCCTTCTAATAAAATGCATTCTTTATTTCTACTGCTCATATATGAAGTAATCTGATTTGTTACTTCCAGATTAGTGTCTTTTTCCCGATTCGTAATCAGACAAAATTTTTCCATGAAATCTCCTGTATGAAACAATGTTTATTTATACAATGATTAAGGATATTGTAACATATTGATATAGCTTTTACAAGTTTAATGTATCATGGGAGGCGGTCACTGTAGCTTGAATAAAATCAGCCAATTCACTTTCATTATGCCTGCTCCAGAATGAATTGCAATCCCTGATTTCTTCTATTGTTTCATCTGTCTCATTCTTCTGAATTTTTTGTAAATGTAATAAATACTCAATATTTCCCTCTGGTCCTTTAATTGGTGAATAGTCCAGGTTCTTAATCATAAAGCCTAGGCTCACAGCATAAATAATCACTTTTTCTATGACATCCTTATGAACGCTTATCTCTCTAACTACACCCTTTTTCCCAACTTTATCTCTTCCTGCTTCAAACTGTGGTTTAATTAAGCAGACAACTTCGCCATCATCTTTTAACAATTCCCTTACTGGCTCTAAGACTTTAGTTAGAGAAATAAATGCCACATCGATAGAGATAAAATCCATTTTCTCTTTAATATCTTCAGGCGTAAGATACCTAATATTTGTCTTTTCCATAGATATTACACGTTCATCTGCACGAAGTTTCCAAGCCAGCTGGTTGGTGCCTACATCTACTGCAAATACTTTACTGGCGCCATTCATAAGCATACAGTCTGTAAAGCCTCCTGTTGAAGAACCAACATCCATACACACCAAATCTTTAAGATCCAAGCCATAATTAAGAATCGCCTTTTCTAATTTAAAGCCGCCACGACTTACATATTTAGAAGAAACACCTTTTAATTCAATTGCCACAGTTTCAGCAAAAGTACTGCCGGCTTTATCTTCTCTAATACCATCAACAAATACATTACCTGCCATGATAATAGCCTTAGCTTTTTCTCTGGACTCAACTAAATTTCTCTTTACAAGCAAAACATCTAAACGCTCTTTCACAATTCATCCTATGCATATTACAGTGAAGCTGTAAATGCCGCCATTAACATAAGTGAGTAATCACAATGGGCAATGGCTCCCTTTCTAATCTAATTTATCTGTTTTCTTAAAGTCTTAAAATGCTAGAACTTTCGTTTTGATTGACATATCATCTAGACCTAATTTTTCTTTTAATACTTCCACATCTCCCTGTTCAATAAACTGATTTGGGAGGGATATATTTAATAATTTTACCTGCCTGTAATCATTATCCATTAGAAAAGCAGCAATTTTCTCTCCAAATCCACCAGCTTTCACATTTTCTTCCAATGTTATCCACTTTCCATGTGTTTTGGCAAGTTTATGAAGCAATGCTTCATCCATAGGTTTTATAAATCTTACATTAATAAGAGTAACTTCCCGTCCATCAATCACTAATTCTTCATAGACTGCAGACGCTGTTTCCAGCATACTGCCAAGGGCTAAAAGTACTGTTCTTTCCTCATAAAAGGAGTTATCTTCCAAGACTAATTCTCCATTTTCTCCTTGGATTTTACCACCTTTTACTGTAGTATAGAGAGCCTCACTTCGACCAAGCTCTATAGGACTATGGAAGGAAGTAAGCCCGTCATAAGCCTTGCCTCTTGGATATCTGACAGCGATAGGACCATTATAATCATTTGCAAAATATAACATTTCCTTTAATTCATTTCCATTCTTTGGTGCCATAATGGTTAAGTTAGGAATATGAGAAAGGAAAGATATATCAAACATACCCTGATGGGTCTCTCCGTCATTTCCTACAAGACCTGCCCGATCAATTGCAAATACTACAGGAAGGTTGCTTATACATACATCATGAAGAATCTGATCATAGGCTCTTTGCAGGAAGGTTGAATAAATTGCAACATATGGTTTCATTCCACCTAATGCCAAACCTGCTGCATAGGTTACTGCATGTTCTTCTGCAATTCCCACATCAAAAAAACGTTCCGGATAACGGTTCATAAATTTATTAAGTCCTGTACCACTTGGCATTGCAGCTGTGATTCCAACCACATTTTTGTCTTTATCACCCAGTTCTAATATAGTCTCAGCGAATATATCCGTATAGGTTATACCCTTCTTTCCTCCATTGTTTTTACCTGTTTTAATATCGAAAGACTCCACTCCATGGTATTGACTGGGGTTTTCCTCTGCAGGTTTATAACCTTTACCTTTTTTGGTAAGAACATGGATTAACACTGCTTTCTTCATTTTGGACGCACTAATCAAAGCTGTATTTAATTCGGCAATGTTATGACCATCAATTGGTCCTATATAAGTAATACCCATATCTTCAAATAACATTCCAGGAATTACAAGTCGTTTCAGGGAATCCTTAGACTTCTTTAATTTATCCATGATTGCTGCTCCAACTCCTGGAACATGGTTTAACATCTTTTCAATGGATGTCTTAAAGTTCTTATATTTATCATCTGTTCTAAGCTTACCCAGATAATTAGCCATTCCTCCCACATTTTCAGATATAGACATATTATTGTCATTTAAAATTATTGTCAAATTAGAAGTAAGTCTAGCTGCGTTATTAAGTGCTTCAAATGCCATACCACCTGATAGTGCACCATCACCAATCACTGCTATAACTCTATGATTTTTTCCTTCCATTTCCCTGGCTTTAACAAGACCCATGGCCGCTGAAATAGAGGTAGAACTGTGTCCTGTATCAAAAGAATCACAGCTGCTTTCTTTTCTTTTAGGAAATCCACTTAACCCTTCAAAAGTTCTTAATGATGAAAACTCATTTTTACGCCCTGTAAGCAATTTATGAGTATAAGCCTGATGTCCCACATCCCAAACTAATCTATCATCTGGAAAATCCATAAACAAATGAAGAGCCATGGTTAATTCCACTGCTCCTAGATTCGAAGCCAAATGCCCCCCAGTTTTACTTATGTTATTTACAAGAAATCTTCTTATTTCTTTTGCTAATTTATTATAATCTTCTGGGTTTGTTTTTTTTATATCGTTTGCTTGATTAATCTCGTCTAAGATTTGTGTCAATACATCACCTTCGTTTCCATATACTTTTAATCACTATTTACGCCTGGTTATAAGGCTATTGATCAATTCAATTAAATATTCAGATTCCTTATGAATCTCTTTTAATAATTGCTTACCAATTTCAGAATGTCTGATCACCTCATTTGAAGCACTTTCTAATCCCATTAATGAGACATAGGTTATCTTTTTATTTTTATCATCACTGTGAACGGGTTTACCCAACTCTTCTGTTGTAGATGTAACATCTAAAATATCATCCTGTATTTGAAATGCTAAACCAATCTCAGCAGCAATGGTTTCTATTTTTTTAATATCTGCTTCCTCTGCCCCTGCAAGTTGTGCACCAATCATCATAGAAGCCTCTAATAATGCACCGGTTTTTAAATGGTACATATAATCGAGCCTTTCTTTTATATCCGATATAATTTCTTCTTTTGTTGCATTCTGTTTATTGATTCTTATACGTTTACTTATAGTCTCAATGGTCTGGTTATCAAAGTCTTCCATGTCCACCACTTGACCACCTATCATGCCAAATATTCCGGCTTTTCTTGCCAAAATTGAGAATGCTTTCCCTGTTCTGACCAAATACTCTGTATGTTCAAAAGTTCTAGAGGCAGTTTCAAAAGCGTAATTTAACAAAGCATCTCCGGCTAAAATACCCAATGCTTCTCCATAAACGATATGAGTAGTTTTTCTACCTCTTCTGTATTCATCATTATCCATTGCTGGTAAATCATCATGAACCAGTGAATAAGTATGAATCATTTCAATAGCGGCCATAAAGGGTTCCATTATTTCTTTATTATCCCCGCCAAACAGCCTATAGGTAAGTAACATAAGCATAGGTCTTAACCTTTTCCCACCAGCTAAAAGGCTATATTCCATAGCTTCAAATATTTTCTTTTGCAGACATTCCTCTCCAAACAAGTGCCCATCTTTTAGATAATTAGCAGGCAGATACTTATCGATAATCTGCTGTATATAAACCAAATCCTCTATTTGATGGGTATTAAATTCTTCTGATGTCATACTTCTTCACCCATATCCTCTGTGCTATTTTCACCTAGAATTATTAACTGTTTTTCTACTTTATCAATAGAATCATTACATACTTTAAGTAATTTTATACCTTCCTGATACAAGGAAAAGGAATCTTCTAGACTGATTTCTTCCATTTCCAGCTTAGAGATAATTTCATTCAATTCTAAAAAAGATGCTTCCAAAGTTTTTTCTTCTTTTTTCATGTTTATACCCATTGCATTTGCCACCAAATATAATAGTATAAGAGAATCTATATGTGGCATTCCTTTCTATATTGAAATTTAACTGATTAAGCTATGTATTTCTCTTAACTTCTATAAGTTCAGAAACCTTAGCCATTACATCCCCATCTGTTACACTTATTCTAATTACTTCCCCAGGCGATACTTTATTCAGTTTATTCACCACTTTGTTGTCTTTATTTACTACCAAAGCATAGCCTTTATTTAATTTTTTTAAAGGGGATAGACCATCTATCTTCTCTATATATACTTCCAGTCTATGCCTTTTTATTCTTATTTTATTTTCCATAACTCGCTTCAGAGTCTGTTCCATATCGATTAATTGCTGCCTCTTTTGTTGAATTTGATACATAGGGCTAACATAACTAAGGCGAAGAGCTAATTGCTTTAATTCCTTACGACTCGCATTTATCTTACTATCCATTATTCTCTTTAGCCTTTGTTCTTGTCGCTCTAATTCATATATAACAGCTCTAATATCCGGAACTGCAAGTTCAGCTGCTGCAGATGGGGTGGGTGCTCTAAGATCAGATACGAAATCAGCTATGGTTATATCAGTTTCATGACCTACAGCTGAAATAATAGGCGTTTTACAATGAAAGATTGCTCTTGCAACGATTTCTTCATTAAATGCCCACAAATCTTCGATGGAGCCGCCGCCCCTACCAACAATAATTGTATCAAGGCCCAGCTTGTCCAAAGCTTTTATTCCTGCTGCTATGGTCTTAGCCGCTCCTTCACCTTGTACCTGAGCTGGGTAAAGATATAGGCTAATATACGGATTACGTCTTCTTGCTATATTTATAATATCTTGAACGGCTGCTCCTGTTTTGGCTGTTACGATACCAATTTTACTTGGCAGTTTTGGTATGCTTTTCTTTCGTTCTGCAGTAAAAAGTCCTTCGGCTTCTAAGGATTTTTTTAACTGCTCAAACTTTTGATATAGTAAGCCCGA
>DALYNO010000087.1:0-10423 GCA_031975295.1 Anaerocolumna sp.
TTAATCTTTTAATTCTGCTTTGGATGGTTTTGAAGTTAGTTAACATACCACCTAACCATCTTTCATTAACATAGTACATTCCGCAACGTTCTGCTTCAGATTTAACGGAATCTTGCGCTTGTTTCTTAGTTCCTACAAAAAGAATCTTTCCACCTTCTGCAACAACATCTTTGATTGCATAGTAAGCTTCATCAACTTTACCTACTGATTTCTGTAAATCGATAATGTAGATACCGTTTCTTTCTGTGTAGATGTACTCTGCCATTTTAGGATTCCATCTTCTTGTTTGATGTCCAAAATGTACACCAGCTTCTAATAATTGTTTCATTGATATAACGCTCATAATTTACCTCCATTTGGTTGATTTCTTCCGTATGAATCTACTCTTTGACTGACCTATTAAGGCACCGGGTCAAAAATCATCATACGTGCAATTTAGCATATGAATTATAACACATTTAATTTTATATGGCAAGTACTTTTTTCTAACAAATACCTATTTTCTTATTCCAATGATGCTCAGATTAAAAAGTCCAATCTAAACATTTCTTAAGTATTTTGCACAAACAGAAAAAACGAATGGGCCTATGTAAATACATTTGAAGACCTTTTCTCTTAGAATTAGGTATTCATATGCATTGGAATCCAAGCTTGAGTCTGTGCAAATTGCTAGGAGATGTAATATGAATTTGGTTATTTGACCCAGGTATCTATTGATGAGAGTGTCAAAAGCCCTTAATTAGCATTGTTAACATACCTATAGTAAAATAGGGTTCAGCTTAGAGAGATATCTTCACCATAAACTTAAGAACAGGCAAATCATCTTTAAATGATTTGCCTGCTTCATTTCAACTTAAAATACTAAAAATATTTCTTGGTTCCCCAGAGATTACTTTTCTTTAGTTCCACATATTCATTATAAGCACGTTCCAATATCTGTTTCTCATTAGAGAATTTAAGCATATGGTAAGCCTCGTGAAACTTGTAATACCCAGAATCCATAAAATACTCTTCTCTTTGCGGTTTGCTGTAATAGCTATCAGACATCATTAAATACCAATGAACATCCTTTATTACTGTATTCTGCGGTGTACTGAATGTATATTGACTTTTTCCAATATATTTTATAATAGAAGCATCTGTTCCCGTCTCTTCTTTTACTTCACGGATAGCAGTCTCTTTATATTCTTCGCCTTCCTCCACAGTCCCTTTAGGCAGAACCCAACCTTCATACTTATTCTTATAGTTCTTATACAGTAGTAAAATCTTTCCTCTGAATATAACTACACCGCCACAGCTCGTTGCTTCTATCATCGCAATCCCTCCTGTATAATGGTGTGTCGCTTTATCTATTACCAGTATACAACATTTTTCATAATTGTTCAACTAATATTTATGCAATACTCACAAAGGCAAACGTAAATGTAGGCGAATTATGAAATTTTTAATATACTTTACCATATTTACAAAGCATTTTCCCTATTTTTCTATTCTTTCTAACATCCCAAAAATATCTAATATATAATTGCAACAAAGATATAATTTCACTTTTATCTTAAAAAGATGATAAGCATACTATTATTATAGCCAAAATATAGGGAATTAACTACCATTCAAATCATTGGATTGAATTACCTTAACTGTAAATATTATTTATTATTATAATAGGTTTTAAATATTTTCTTGGCAATAGGTACTGCATATTCACTTCCAGTACCAACACTTTCAACAATAATACTAACTGCTATATCTGGTTGCTCCGTAGTCGAAAACCCAACAAACCATGCATGTGCAGGCTTGCCTTGCGTATGCTCTGCAGACCCGGTTTTACCAGCAACTGTATAGTTACTGTTTTTTAATGAGGTTGCAGTACCACTCTTTACTGTTTCTTCCATAAATGTTGTTAATATAGTAGCTTCTTCAGGAGTCATTACAGCTCCACTTATTTCAGGTAAATATTTTTTTATTACTGTTCCGCCTTGATTCTCTATACTATCTACTACATATGGTTTCATCATTACACCACCATTTGCTATGCTTGATGCAATCATTGCATTATGAAGAGGTGTTATCTGGGTTTGCCCTTGTCCAATTACAGTCTGCGGTATTTGTGAAGGGTCCGTAGAACCATTTAATACAAAACTGCTCTTCTTAAAAGGCAGATTTGTTGGTAAGGCTGTATTAAATAAAAATGTTTCACAAAGCTTTCTAAAAGAAGACATCTTTAAACCTATCCCTATATTAGCAAAAGATGCGTTGCAGGATTTGGCAAAAGAGTGCATTAAATCTTCTTCGCCATGCTTTTTGTTGTTGTAACAATTAATTGTGACACTATTAAAGATTCCTTTTCCTTCACAATCATACTCATACTTTTCATAATCAGGATTTTCTCTTATATACTCCAGAGTAGTTAATATCTTAAATGTAGAGCCAGGAGGATATAACCCTTGGGTAGCACGATTTAAAAGTGCAGAGTCCTGATTACTATTCTCCACCAAGGAATTCCAGATGGCATCTATTTTATTGGGATCATAATCTGGTTTAGAAACCATTGCTAATATTTTACCTGAAGAGGGCTCCATTACCACTACAGCACCTCTGCGATTACCCAGGGCATCGTATGCTGCCTGCTGTAAGTTTGTATCCAGGGTTGTAATTATATTATCACCTATATTCTTTTCACCAGATAACTCTTTAAAAACTTTGCTAATAGTTCCATTATTAGAAGTTAACATATGAAAATTCTCTGAAGATTCAAGACCTGTCTTTCCTTTATTAAACTGACCAACAATATGAACAAATACGTTTTTGTAAGGATAGACCCTTGTTTCTTTACCGGTTTTATCCGTTGTAGTATGAGCAAGTACTTTTCCATCAGAGGATATTATATCCCCCCTTACGATTTGTTGTGCCAATAAATCCTGCCTCTGGTTATAAGCATTGTTAATGACTTCTGAACTTTGATTAATCATAAAATTCGTGAAGTAACCAATAACCAGAAAAAACAGACCAACGAAAATATACATAACTAAGGTTATTTCTCGATTGGTATTCTCTTTCTTTTTCTTTGCACTTTGAAGTTGCTTAATCTGTTCATCTTCATTATCAAAAATCCCCTCTGGTATTGTGTGGGAAGCTGTATGCTCTTGAAATGAAGTTTTACTTTTCTTTTTCTTTTGATTTCGTTTTTCTTTCTCTTCTCTTCTCAATGTTCCTATTCCTATTCTGACTCAACACATAAAGTCCCTGAATCACACTAAACATAATTACACTGCTAAGTACCGAACTACCTCCATAACTTACAAAAGGTAGCGTTACACCAGTGGAAGGTACAAATTTAATAACTCCTCCAATGGATAAAAATATCAGGAAAGTATACATAACACTAAGTCCTAACGCTACCAGTTTATAAAAAATATCTTCTATCTTCATTGCAATATTAATAAATAGAATAAAGCAATTGATGCAAATTAGTATAAGACACAGAGCAAAGAAACCACCCATTTCTTCAGATATAGCTGAAAAAATAAAATCACTGTCAACAACTGGTATACTGGTAGGAAGACCTTTGGTAAGACCCATACCAAACCATCCGCCTGTTCCAATGGCAAATAATGATTGGGTAATTTGATATCCTTCCTTATCTATCAGTCCCCAGGGGTTCTGCCAAGCCATAACTCTGACTCTTACATGTCCAAACAATTTATAAGCCAAAAATGCTGCCACAGAACCTGCCGAAAGCCCTCCAAATAAATATAAAGGTTTTGAGGTTGCTACAAATAACATAATCAGATAGGTTACAAAATAAAGCAAAGCCCCGCCTAAATCCTTGCCTACAACCAGCACCAGCACATGGATGGCAGCCAATGCCGTAACGAACACCACATGCATAAAATTCGTCTGTTTCCAGAGAAGTGCACCAATGGAGAATACAAAGAGAATTTTAACAAACTCCGAAGGCTGAAATGTAACTCCTGCTATTCTGATCCAGTTGGTTGCACCATAATTCTCAACGCCCCAAATAAGTACCGACATTAATAATATAATGCCTACAATCCCATAGACCCAGCCTAACTTTGACAGATATTTCATCTTATCTATGATAATAGGAATGATTAGACATAGACCTAATGCCGCTGAGGCAATGATAAACTGCCGAAAAGCCTTATCAAAAGATAATCTAGTCAGCATAACATAGCCAATGGTTAATAGAAATACCATATTATGAAGAATTGGTTTTGATAAATTTTCATACACCCATTGGTATAAGGTAAATACCAGTATAAGTGAAATCACTTCTAAACCATATAAAAATATAATCTTAATGTTTTGTGAACTTAAATATAAGATAAAATAACATACAAAATGAAAGAAGAATATAATAACCTTCATATTCACATATATTCTGCCCTGTTTTACTTTATCTACGGTACCAAGTACACGATATGCAAAAAATGTATAGATGGCAATCAGTACAATGTTAATATATTTGGACAACTCAACAATTAAATTAACCAACCTTTTTCACCCCTTTATAATAGTCTGCCAACGTGTATATTAGTCAACACCACGTTTAAAATGCCCTCTTGTATATTCTTTTTCATCAAACTCTATATCCTTATTATGGAGGTATCTGTCTGCAAATCTTTGTAACACCTGCTTTGTTTCATCTTCCGATTCATAAGTAAAATCAAGGCGTATACGCTCCATTCCAAGATTTTTTACTTCTGTATAATTTGATAAAAGAGAAAATCCCTGGCTGTTATAGATGATATTATAGCATTCTCTGCAATGTCTTTTCACTTTGAACTTTTTAGAGAATCGATCTATAAGTTCCCCATCTTGGGCATTCGCATAACAGCAGGGCGTATGATTCACTTTGTCATAAACCTTATTATCGCCTCCTGCTATGGTCTTATATAAACATTGCGCTGAAACCATAAGAGGAAGGTAGCCATATACAAGTATTTCGTCAAAACTGCCCGCCATGTCCTTTAGTTCACTATAATTTAGTTCAATTGGGGCAGTTATCCTGTCTATCCCCAGTTTTCTGAAGAATTCTCCAGCCCTTTGATTATAAACGTACAAATGATAGTCTGAGATTATACGTTTATTCTTTATTTCTAATTCTTTGATAAGAAAATAATACTCTTCATAATTTCGGATTAAAAACCCATCTATAGTATTGTCTGTAAGTATCTCTTTATACTTGTGGAATAAATTAGCTGAGGATGCTCTAAAAATATGAGGCATTGCCACAAAACATGTTTTCCCTGCCTTCTTCACCTGTGCAGTATAAGTGAGCAATTCTTTTAAGGATACCATATCACTTTCTATATAAATATCTGTAACTTCTGAAAATTCAATTACTCCATTAAGTTGAGCCCTTTCATTAACCAGGGCGCTTATACCGGTAAATCCATTGGTTAATTCCATCTTATCTTTCGATAGTTCATATTGTTTTACCGTGATAGGATTTCTTCTATAACTTGAGCAAATTTTCTCTTCCAAAGCAGCAATCCCATCTCGCCTTAGTTCATTCATTTTTTGAACTGGAACAAATACACTGCCCTCAAGCTCTAAGTTAAGTTCCTTAAAGAAAAAAGCGGTGTCATTGGTTTTCGACATTTGCTTTCTTATTTTATCTTCTGATAAGGGCTGGTTCAGAGCCTCACTTACAATATCACCGTTCTTGTGAATGATGTGTTCCCCATGTGATAAAGTCAATTCCATAGGCTCACCCGTTATAAGTCTTAATTTACCCTGTAATGGTTCTTTTACTTGATTATTTAAGTAGGATTCGCCAATCTTATCTAATAACTGGTTATTTTTTGTTCTATATACCAGATTACCTGGTTTAATCTTTAACCCTCTGTTAAAATTAGTAGTTATGATTTTTCCACTACCTTCACCTGTTTTCACAGTAAATTCGTACAAATTGGTAGTATCATCCCTTATCTCTAATATGTCTTGGGCATTGATTGCATTAGTAAGAGCTATTTGAGCTTGATTTCCTTTTACCTCTTTTATTTTACCTATTAAAACACCACTATGGTTAGGTCTGGTTAAGGATATCATGGATTTAGAATTTCTAACCTCATAATAACCGGGTGAAAATCCACCCCTATTATATAAATCCATAAGGATTTCTTCATCTATGGCTGTTTCTTTTCGATTATCTTTTAGTAGTCTTTCATACCCCTCAGCTCCAAATTCATGATACCTGTCCACATATTTTCGATAGATATGGGTGACTCCTGCTGCATATTCAGGTCGTTTCATTCGTCCTTCGATTTTAAAAGAGTCTATTCCTGCTTCAATAAGCTTAGGAATAAGGGACAAAGCTGACATATCTTTTGGACTTAAGAGATACTTTTCATTTTGGCTAGTTGCCATTTTACCATCTATACGGAAATCATAGGGCATTCTGCAAGGTTGGGCACATCTGCCCCGGTTACCACTCCTGCCCCCAATCATACTGCTCATAAGACACTGGCCAGAGTAGCAATAACACAACGCTCCATGGACGAAAGATTCAATCTCTAAATCTGTCCTTTGTCTCATTTCACTGATTTCTTTCACATTTAATTCTCTGGCATTTACAAGTCGTGTAATACCAAATTCTTTTAGCAAATTTCCACCACTTGCCTGTGTTATAGACATTTGTGTACTTGCATGAATAGGTAAATCCGGAAAGACTTCATGGATATAGCTTAAAACCCCCATATCCTGTATAATTACCGCATCGATTCCATGGACATAATATGGGTGAAGGTATTCAAATAATTCTTTCTCCAATTCGCTGTTCTTTAGTAAGGTATTTATAGTTAAATATATTTTCTTGCCGTGTATATGGGCATAATCAATTGCTTTACACAATGTCTTTTCATCAAAGTTTTCTGCAAATGCTCTGGCACCAAACTTGGTCCCACCTATATATAGTGCATCGCAAGAGGCATTAATGCCTGCAACAAGGCTTTCAAAAGACCCTGCTGGTGTAAGTATTTCTGTTTGATTCATTCTATCTCCGTTCTGCACCAACTGCAAATACAACTCTAAAATCAATAATTGCAATCTAAAATAAACAGGCTGTAGCAATATAGGTCAATATAGTAAACAGTAATTGACCTAGAATTTTGCAACAGCCTTTGATATTTTTCTTTGAATTAATTCTTGTCCATTAACTCAGTTTCTAATCGAATTATTTTTTTCTGAGCCTCATTTAATTCCTGTTTTAATAGGTTAATTTCCCTATCTGAAGATTCTAATTTTGTTTGGGCTAATACAAGTTCATGTTTTAACTCAAAAATTTCATTGCCTTTACCTTCATTCTCAAGCTCAATTTCCTTTATTTGACCTCGAATCTTAAAATAATCATCGGCAATATTTATTTCCATCAATATATTTTTCATTTCAGAATCTAAGAGTTTGTATGCATCCTGCTTCTTAAATTCACTATGTTTATTGTTAATATAGGTAGCTACTTTCTGAAGATATTCTTCACTTTCATACCCACGTAAAGTATATCTTTTATTATTTATGATTACTTCAATATTATTCATCTTATTCATGTAATCGCCTCTCAGTAAATATATTCTTCCATTCTTTACGGGCAGAAAGCATAACCCAAATCACCTTAATATTACCTATTATAAACCATTCTTCCCCATTGTACAAGCATTTATTGCCATATCTGTTTGTCACGGTGAACCCATAAAAGTATACTCTGACCACTGCCTCTATTTCTCAGTCACCATGGACAATCCAAAATGTTTGTAGGCTATATCTGAGACCACTCTACCTCTTGGAGTTCGAATTATCAGACCATTTTGCACCAGATAGGGTTCATACACATCCTCAACTGTTCCTGGGTCTTCACCAATTGTTGTTGCAACGGTATCAATACCAACAGGACCACCTTGAAATTTATCAATCATAGCCATAAGAATGGCACGGTCCATATGATCCAGCCCTAACTTATCAACTTCTAGTAAATCAAGAGCAAAGTCTGCTACCTCTTTTGTAATGCTTCCATTATATTTGACCTGTGCAAAATCCCTCACTCTTTTTAACAGACGATTGGCTAGTCGAGGGGTACCTCTAGAGCGTCTTGCAAGTTCGTAAGCACCTTCTTCATCAATGTCCACTTGTAACACTTGAGCCGAACGGATAATTATTTCTCTTAATTCCTCCGTGGTATAAAATTCTAGTCGATTTACTACACCAAACCGATCTCTTAAAGGTGGTGTTAACATACCAGCTCTGGTTGTTGCTCCTACCAGTGTAAACTTTGGCAAATCCAAACGTATAGATTTGGCGGTAGCACCTTTACCTATTACAATATCAATTACATAATCCTCCATGGCTGGATATAGAAGTTCTTCTACCTGATGATTTAAGCGATGTATCTCATCCACGAACAAAATATCTCCCTCGCCTAAGTTATTTAATATAGCAGCCATTTCCCCGGGCTTTTCAATGGCCGGTCCTGAGGTTACTTTCATGTTCACATTCATTTCATTGGCGATTATTCCTGCAAGGGTAGTTTTGCCAAGTCCTGGAGGTCCGTAGAATAAGACATGATCTAAGGATTCCTTTCGTTGTTTCGCAGCTTCAATATATATTTTTAAATTGGATTTTGCTTTGGCTTGTCCAATATAATCCTCTAAAAGCCGTGGTCTTAGTGAGGTTTCAATTTTTTTATCTTCATCCATTAATTCAGTAGTGATAATTCTTTTTCCCATTGTAACTCCTATCTAAAATTTATACACGAAATTAAACCATATTCTTTAAACATAGTTTAAGAACTTGTTCAGATGTCATACCTTCTTTCATCTCAACTCTTGAGATTACTTTGGCTGCATCTGTACCTGAATAACCCAATACCACTAAAGCATCAATAACTTCCTTCTTCAGATCATATAAAGACCCTGCTGAAATTGCTAAAGCTTCTGCTTCATTACCAGCATTGATAAAGCTTTGTTCAAACACATCTTCCAGTTTAAATTTATCTTTTAGCTCCAGTATTAATTTACTTGCTGTCTTACTGCCAATTCCGGGTGCTTTCGCTATGGTTTTAGCATCATCTGACAAAATAGCAAATCTTAAATTATCAGGTGTAATGGCTGATAAAATTCCAAGTGCACCTTTGGGACCAATACCATTTACTGTAATTAATAATTTAAAGGTCTTTAAATCATCTCTGGTTAAAAACCCAAACAAGCCTATTGCATCCTCTCTTACATGGAGATAGGTGTATATTTTTATGTCATTCTTCGTTCTTGGCAGATTACTTATAGAAGATAAGGGCATCTTTATTTCGTATCCAATACCACCTGACTCTACCACAACACCTTCCTCATATACTTCTACCAGTTCCCCTTTTATGTATGATATCATATCTGTTATACCTTTCATTTTAATAAGAAAACGGG
The DNA here is from genome assembly GCA_031975295.1 of Anaerocolumna sp. GTDB lineage: Bacteria > Bacillota > Clostridia > Lachnospirales > Lachnospiraceae > Anaerocolumna. Next base: position 9,435 of record DALYNO010000087.1, read on the forward strand.
CTGTGTATACACAGCCTATCTTCTTAATCTATCCGATTTCATTTCTTCATTCATTTAAAAAACAAGTAAATACATGGGTATAAGTACTTTATTCTTATTTTAATCCTCTAACCCAATATCATATACAGATCGAACTTTAATCTTATTGGTATTACCCTGTAACACCTTCACAGTTACTTCTCCACCGTTCATGTCAAAGAAATTATCGGATAACTTCAAGTTATCTTCTTCATTACTTATCTCAACACTTTTGGCAAAACTTTGAGCCTTAACGGTAATACTATCTCCCTCAACTTTAAATTCTAGTTCTGGATCAATAAATTCATAATGTTTTGGTGCTGTAAATAGCGAAGTACCGCCTGATACATATGCATCTTCTATATATAACTCATAACTGATATAATATTTTAATTCATTATATCCAGAGAAATCAAGTTTATCCAGCCATAAGCTTGTAAGGGCTGGCACAGCAACTTCTTGTGCTCCTGAAACTTCGATTCTGCCTAAGGCGTCTCTAAGAGCCCATGTAACAGTACCTTTTATTTCTGACATTGTTTCATTGGCAACATTAAGTCTGGCTGATTTTTCTATTGTATGGGGTTCATCAATACAGTGAGGTCTTTCCGTCATTTCCCCAATTTCTTCACAAGAGAGCATAACTGGTGCAAAGAATCGCTTTTCAGAATAATGAAGCGCCTTCCATCTGCCATAATAATCTACACTTGCCCAGGAAGCCACCGGCCAGATATCGTTTAACTGCCATACAATGGCACCCATACATCTTCCCCTGTTCCTTCTCCAATGCTCCACTCCATATCGAATGGCATCTGCTTGAAGCAATTGTGAGGTATAGATTAATGTTTCAAAATCTTTTGGATATAAATAATTATCAGATATATAATTTAGTATTTTACCATTTGCAGCTTTGTTTCGCTGATGCATTTCCATAATTCTGGAAAATATATTTCTATCCTTTTTTTCAGTAAAAC
>DALYNO010000088.1:0-10279 GCA_031975295.1 Anaerocolumna sp.
ACTTAATTTATAAACCTGATTTGTATCCTCACCCCATATTCCCACTTTACCGGAATCTGGGTAAAATGCTACATCTATAGTATTTTTGGTATCAAAGTCAAGATAAACGAGGGTTTCTGTTTCTGAGGTATTCATTAATTTATGAGCACTCTCCTCATTAGCCGGGAAATATATAAAATCACCAGCTGCTACAGCTTTATCTCCTTGGGGGGTTTTTAATGTTCCCATACCAGCAAGGATATAGAAACATTCTTCATTTTGTGTATGATAGTGATAAGGATAGGCTGATTTGCCCTGTGGAACTTCATAAACAGATACCACGCATTTATCTGATTGGGATCTTGGCACTAATTCTCTTTTAAAATATTCGTAATCTTTATGTTCCTTCTTATGTTTTGGCATGACATCATTAAGTTTAGTAATCAAAATATTTTTCATAAAACTCCTTTCCTTTTCTAAGGGAAACCACATTAGATTCTAAAATATTTAATCGCAGTAACCTGAAATAAAAATGATTTACCCGAGTTCAATATTGTTAAGAGATATAATAAGCCTCATAGATTTTGACATATTATATCACTACATTCATAATATGTCCATATTTTACCAAAAAAGGATGTTTCACTTTCTATTGAAAGTAAAACAGCCTTTTTTGATAAAATTATTTAAATTGATTATTGCTGTTGTTTGCTTGGTTATTTTCACGATTTCCTGATATGGAGGGTAAGTTACTTAAATTATTATTTTCACTGCCATCAGGAAGAGATTTAAGATATTCGTTTCCATTTCTGGAAGCAATACCTACACCAGTAATACCACCTTGTCTTGCAAGATTAACGCCTTCCTCTTTGTCTAAAACTTGTCCGTCAGATAATTGATAACCTGTAACTTTACCGCTTGATTTAACCAATGCCACTATATCTTTCGCATCTGCATTTGGTTTTGGTATATCATCCAAAGCCATCATAGGAAGTTTAGACATATCCATATTATTATGGATGTTGTTACTTAAATTATTTTCCTGGTTACTATTGTTATTTAAATGATTATCCATTCTAACACTCCTCATATAAGCTGTATAATTATAATTAGCTCATAAGAGTATTGTTTCATAAAATAATTAAAATATTCTTAATCCAGTACTGGTTAAATAATCAAACCAGTACCAGAATCTTTATTTCCTTACATTAAAAACTGTTGTATAATACCACAGGCCATATAATCGGCCATTATAAGTGCTGCATCTTGTATAAAATCATATTGGGCTATACTATCTGCATATTGATTATTTAACATAAGAAGAAATTCATTCTGAATCATATCCAAGTGTTCATAGAGCATAGATTTCCATGTCTCTTCATCCCAGTTTGGATTTATTTCTGCAAATAAAGCTGCAAGTTCATCTGCATTTGCATACCATGCATTTTCTTTTTCTTCAAATGCATTCATATCATTATCTATGACCGCTTTGATTAATTCAGAGGCAATCACTAAATGCTCTGTAAACAATGATTCAAATGTTTCTGCATTTTCTTCACCATAAAATTGTACTAAAACATCGGCAAAATCAGCTGGGTTTCTTAATAGTCTCTTTGTAACCTCTTCAAGGTCCCCTAAATTATTTATCTGACTTTTTATAAATGCTCTGGTCCAAAGAACATGTTCAATCCAAAGTCTAGTCATTACGTTATATAACTCTAATTGATCATGGTCAAAGTACATATTTGTACAAGTTGTTGATTGTGAATTATCCATTCTTTTACCTGCTTATAATAAACTAATTTATTTTATGCAAGTCAACAATTTATGTTCATTCTTCTTGGTTCTTCTTGATTTAAATGTACTTATATTTTTACTAAAAACATTATAGCAGATAATCATTATCTTTGTTGGCCAGTTCAATTGTTCTAAGCTCATAAGTTTTATAACCTTCTGCTATAAAAGGATCCTTCTCGGCGAGTTCTTTCGCCTCATCATAAGTTGCTACATCAAAAATTACCATTCCTCCCTTATAATCAGTGAAAGGACCACATAAATATAGCTTGCCGCTAGTGTCCAAATACTTTAGATGTTCCACATGTCTTTTTATAACCTCATAATTTAATTCGTTAACATTCTTCATAAGCATTACATAGAGAGATTTATTCATAGAGTACTCCTTTTTGTATGAAATTATTTTCTTTATGGTTATTACTTTTTTATCAATATCGCAAGTGTAATGTTGTAATTGTTATCCTTTCGTTATTATACCAAAATGTATTTATTCCTAATTCCAATGCAGGTTTAATATCATTAATACGTTCAACGACCATAATACTTTCCAGTGGAGAAATATTCATGGTTTTGATCATCAAAGAGATGTGTATAGGATTATTAAAACTTAATAATTTGTTTAGTTAAACAAGCTCATTCACTGTTTTAATAAAAATACGCACATCTTCAAAATCTGATGGGTGCATTTTAAACTCCATAAGACCATGACAGGATATCTTCTTAGTACCATGAAACTCGTATGGTGTTTTAACAATACATGGACAACAACCGATGCATTCTTTAAGGTTCCCAAACAACTTCTCTGCAAAATTACAGTTGGTTTCTGCTATTTTAGTTAAGGTAAGTACCATATGATCTGTTTTTCTATGCCATTGTTCGGGCTTACCGTTTGTTATAATATACCAACTTAAGGAATGATATAAGGTATTATTACTAGGATATATATGATACGAAAATCCATAATCTGATGATAAATAAGAGATTTTATTTCCGCTCTTTTCAATTTGCCGTTTAAACTTCATGGGTTTTAGAGCTCTAAGAAAAGTATCGGTCTTAATAATCTCTTCTTTTAGCAAAGAAGGTAGTAATGATATACAGGATTCTAAGGTGGGCTTCTCATGAAGCGGCACAGCCTCATTACGGGTGATTGGAGAAGGTAAAACGTAATATTTAGAATCAGGCATTATATCTTCCTCATATTCGGTTATCGTGATATCTTTCATTATCAGCTTAGCGTGTTTAGAACAAGAAATCTTAATGGGGAAGCTCCTATCACCATACTCTTTCCTAACACTTGGTTTCATATAACGTTCTTTCGTTGAATAGTACCTTACTTCATTGTTAACCCTTACTTCCATGAATTGATTGGCATAAATAACGGTGATTTTGACAAATTCATTGAAAGGAATTTGATTGTGAAAAACATTTGGTTTATAATTCGGAACTATAATGTCATCTAATCGCCTGTTATCAGACCAAAAGGAACCAAAGGTTAAGTGGCCGTTACCTATTAGTAAATATAATTCTGGTGTATCAATCTTAAAAGTTACATCAATTTGAAAAGGCAATTTATACTCTTTTGGTACAGCAATATAAGTATCAAACGGAAGATGCTTGTATTCAAAATTAGTCGATACTCTTCTTGTGGTTGTGATTTGACACATTTCATCAACTATATTCATAAGTATATGACCATTTGCTGTTAATGTATTTAAATCCACTTGATAAGTATTCATATAACCCCCCACTTATTTACTTTTATAAAGTTGTATTAATATGTAAATATTATCAGAAATGAATCTAAAGTGCTAGTAATTTTTACATAAGAACGAAGAATGTGAAAAGCGCATTCTCCCACTGAGGACAGTCACCTAAATGAGTCACCCAATTGACACTCTTCCATGAGTGCGTCATTTATATCCCTCTCGGTAGAACTTTTATTGTATAGGAACTTCGGAAAATTTATATACAATAAAAAATGACTTCTCCATCTTGATATAGGGAGAAGCCAGGTGAATGAAATTGGCAGAAATATGCCACTTCTTACATTTTATATATAAAAATTTCTCAATCGTTCATATTCTTCAGCAGTTATGTTAATGATACCGCCATGACGCTTTTTGGTACCTCCAAAGTCAAATTGTTCATCGGAAAGTATTATGAAATCTCCTTTTGATAAGTCAGAAGTAATTAATGGCAGATACCCACCATGGGTAGCATAGCGGTCTACAATCAAACACCACTCATTTCTATCATTAAATTTAAAGATTTCAGGTCCTTCTATTCCATTTAGATTCTGAAAAGATGGTATATCCATAACAGTAAAAGCATTTGCCTCTAAAGATGTTCCTCTTTCCACCCTTATATTTTTAATGGTTTCATCTTTAGAAAATCTATAGTAATAGCCATCCTCATATATCATGGTAGTATCTATAATATCATTATCCAGTTCAATATATTTTTCAACCTCTGTAAATTGATGGAAATCTTTCGTTCTGGCAGCATATATTTTATGTTTAGCCTCATCCAAACCATCTTTGGTTTTTGAAGCCCAAAATACAAAAAAGTTATCTGCTTTTACATCATAAATTGCTTCAGGAGCCCATACACATCCTGCACCGGGTATGCCTACTGTAATAGATCTGGGTTCTGACCAATGTATTAAGTCTTCTGATTCCCAAACAATAATATCTCTACTGCCAATCGTAACAGCTTCCTGCCAAGTCATGCCAGATGCAATTTTTAAATCTGTGGCAATTAAATAGAATTTATTTTCTTTTGGTGAGCGTACAATAAAAGGGTCTCTTACACCCTTTTGTCCCAATTCTGAACGTAATACAAGTTGGCCATGATTTAAATCTTCCCAATGAAGTCCATCTTTACTTAAAGAAAAATAAACTTGTTCTCCTTCACTGGTATCCTCACCTGTAAAATGAACAAAGAAATAGCCGCCTAATTGATTTTTATTTTCAGTCATAAATTATCCTCCGATTCATAGCCATATTCTACTGATTCAATAAAATGCCAAAAGTTAAATTTGTATAAGGAAACCCCTCCATACATTACGTTAATAATTGATTTCATGTACGATGGATTCCAATCTAATCCTTGCAATTTAGATTTTGATATACTACTTATATCAATATAACACAAATAAAGCGATACTACTATATATTAATTTAAAAAAACATAATTTAGTTTAGATTAAACTAAATTATGTTTTTCTTTTTCATCAATATAATGCATAAATTACTTTCATATCTATGATTCGGTTATCGTCTTATCTGTAATTTTATTGCTTAATAATAAGCCACTAATAAAAATTACAGGAAATATAACAGCAACTAATAGCCCTTTTTTTAAATCTTCACCATAAGTTCTGGAAATAACTCCAACAGTTGCAGGTCCAACAGCACAACCTAAATCTCCTGCTAATGCCAGCATAGCAAACATTGCAGTACCACCTCTTTTGATTCTTTTCGCTGCAATACTATAAGTTCCAGGCCATAATATACCTACAGATAAACCGCATATTCCGCAGCCAGCCAAAGCAATAATTGGATTTTGACTTAAGGAGGTCATCAAATAACTGATAATACTTAGCAGACCACTTCCAATCATAAAATAGGTTAAATTAAGTTTTTCACTAAATTTAGCATAGAACACTCTTGAAATTCCCATAAAAATAGCAAACGTACATGGACCGGCAAGATCTCCAATGGTCTTAGATACTCCCAGTCCAGCTTCAGCAAAAGCGGAAGCCCACTGGCTCATAGCAAGTTCTGATGCTCCTGCACCCATCATGATAACTAACAAGCACCAAAATAATTTGGAAGTAAACATTTTTCTAAGGGGGAGTTCTTCTCCTGCATTTGTCAACTCATTAATAGGCACTCTGGAATAATATAAACTGTTACATAACGGTATAGCTGCCCATATTATTGCTAGTATTCGCCAATGATCAATGCCAAATATGGCAAAAAACAAAGTGGATAAAAGTACTAATAATACTTGACCCCAACAATAGAAAGAATGCAGCAAGCTCATGGATGCCTCTTTCTTTTCAGTGGGACATGCTTCAATTATGGGGCTGACTAGTACTTCAATAATTCCACCACCAATGGCATATAAAACCACCGAAACCAATAATCCAATGTAAGAGTTAGGTATTAACTCTGGAAGTATAGCTAGACCGGTCAAGCCAATGGCCGCAAAAATATGTGCGGCTACAACTGCAACACGATATCCTATTTTGTCTAAGAATTTGGTGGATAGGATATCCACTAATAGTTGCACAGTAAAATTAACAGTTACTAACAGAGCTATCTTATCATAAGTAATACCATAGGTTCTCTGAAAGGTTAAAAATAATAGAGGAGCAAAATTATTAACAATTGCCTGGGTAATGTAACCTATGTAAGATGCTATCAGAGTGTGTTTAAAATTGTTTTTTATTCCTGTCATAGTAGTCCTCTTTCAGCTTACGCGCTTTGATAAACAGCATACCATGCCATTGTATCACAAGAACCAAAACATGCCAACCACATTTGTACCAGATTCCATTTCATTATGTTTCAGATATATAGTTTCAAGAGACCGTCAAACCATATTTATTTCAATTAATTCTTGATAATCAGCACCAGATTCTACTTTATCATCTTTTTATTATGATATGTATTTACAGTAAGATAATTTTCTTTCTTTTTTTACCAAAATATGTAATACTGTTGTCATATTATAAGTTTATAATAAAACTAAAATAAGTCCACAAGGAGATCAACCATGGAAATATCGATGCCTCAATATTTAGAAATTGATTCTAAACATATCAAACAGGAGGGTTTACAAATACCAGATATCAATCTGAATAGAGAATTAATCAAAGTTATAATGATTAATGAAGTACCTCCTAAAAATCCAGAGGATAATTTTTATAGTACCAAGGATAATCCTAGTTATATGAAGACTACACTCTCACTTTTTCATAATGCAGATTTGCAGGTTAATAACATTGGGGATATTATAAATATGGGAATATATATTACTACCGCCGTCAAAACACCAAAAGAAGCATATACTGTTCCAACAGAAGTCATTATGGATCATTTACCAATATTAGAACAAGAAATAAAGGCTTTTCCTAACCTGCAAGTTATTATGCTAATGGGGGATGTGGCAAAAAAAGCCTTTAATCTTATATCTAAAAAAAATACGAAGAAGAACACCATTCCTTCCGGCTCTACTTATAAAATGAGATCAAGTGAATTCTATTATGGGAATATCCGGGTATTTCCTTCTTATATTATGACTGGTGGCAATATTTTAATTGAAAAGTCTAAGTGTACAATGATATCAGAGGATATAAAAAAAATGATGGAGATTCTTAATCCTTAATAGGACGAGTACTCTCGTTTTTGTAAATTAGTACAGTTATTGTGATTACTATAACATTTATAAGAAGGGTAAGTATATTCGGTGGTATTGGTATAATGCCTATATTAACTACAACTCCGCAGAGGAACAAAAAAACCATACCGCCGAGAATTCCGATCATACTTAGAGCGCTTTGTTTCACTAAGGAAGTCTCGTCCTGCCAATCATAAAAAGCCATACGATTACTTAAGTATATCCCCATAACAGCCGTAAATACAGCATATATAAGAGGTGTGATGAATAGAACTAATACACCAAGTAAGTCTGGTTTTAGAGTAATACAAAATAATAGGGAGCACAAAATACTGGTAGGTATTGTAAATGTAAAATTAGTCAATAAATAACTGTCATACAAGGTCTTTGAAGGTATGGGTAATGACTTAATTAACCATATATTCTTACCTTCCAATGAAAGTGAGATAATACTTGAATTAGTCATGCAAACCATACCTGCAATAATGTATGCATCGGCATTGTTCAGTATATTTTTAAAATCTTTTATGTCTAAACTCGTTTCTAATTTATCTGGTCCAACTACAATCATTGTTACAGAGAAAACAATAGCAAGTAAGCAACTAACCAGGAGGTTCGTTGCACAAACATTTGATTTCAGGATGCGCATAAGAGTTTTCTTATATAATGCTGTTAGCATACTACCTGATTGCTGGGTTTTTAATATATATTGTGAATTCGTCCTATGTGAACTAAGGGCGGTATTTATTTTCTTATAATGGATAGATAAAATATAGAGGAATAAGGCATACCAGCTAATAGATATGGCAGCAAATAATAGAAACATTCCAATATTTATATCTACTACAGCTGTGGTAAATAGTTTAGCAGGGGGATATACCTTATGAATAACCTGGGTAATAACTGGTGCCAAATTACTAATAGTTGTTATATCTAAATCACCTGTTTTGGAATCAATGATATGAGACAATCCATTATCATTTGTACTGGAAGCCATGGGCACAGCAAAGATTACCACAATTAAGAGTAGACTCAAGAAAATAGATATGGCATTGGAATATTTAAACTTAACGGATATTGCTGTTATGACAGCTCCTAAGGTTGCTGCTAGAGTAGTCGGAATAAGGCTGGTTACTATCATACCAATGAGCCACATAATGTAAAACACCATTGGAGGGTTGGCAGATATAGCGTATACGATTCCCATTGGCAGCATAACAATTAGATTGATAAAAGTATTCCAAAGGTACATATTTATAAAACGGCTATTTATCACTGTTTGTACGGGTATTGGCAATGACATAAGCATATCATAATCTTGATAATGAAACAATTCACCATTGGCTTTAAACATAGTAAAAAATATGGTGAATAGACTACAGATCACCATAGCTATACCAGGAATTAGTTCTGTCAAACCTAAAAAAGTATAACCATAAGCCATTGCTCCACAATATCCTGCTAACATAATGGCGCATAAACCTAAGGCAATGGTTGTGCCAATTTTACCATTCTTCTTTCTTTTATCCTTTTCATAGCGATAAATATGAATACCAAGTTGAGCCAACAATCGGTTTCTTACTAAAATCCATAATAAGCTATGATTAGGTCTAACATCAATGGAAGTAATCAGATTATTTTCTTTACTTGTCATTATTAACAACCTCCATAAAGATTTCTTCCAAAGAGCCAGCTGCTTTTTCTTTTAATAAATCCTCCATTGTACCAGCAAAAGCTAATCTGCCATGGTGTATCATGGCTACTTTGGTACATAACTTCTCAGCTACATCAAGTACATGAGTGGAGAAGAATATTGCACTGCCTAAGGAGCAAAGTTCTCTCATTATGTTTTTTAAAACGATTGACGCCTTAGGATCAAGTCCCACAAAAGGTTCGTCCAGTACCAATAATTTGGGTTCATGAATGACCGCGGAAATAATTGCCAGTTTTTGCTTCATGCCATGGGAATAGGAAGATACTAAGTCACCAAGGTGATTTGTCAGTTCAAAATCTTGTGCATATTTACTAATCTTATCCTGGCGTAATGTTGCTTTAACACCAAAAATATCTGCTATGAAATTTAGATACTGTATTCCGGTTAAATGTTCATATAAATCAGGGTTATCTGGAATATAAGCTAAGATTTTCTTGCATGCAAGGGGTTCTTTCTTCATACCATGACCATTTATAAGAATCTCTCCCTCTTCAAAATCAAGAACACCAACAATTGACTTAATTGTGGTGCTCTTCCCAGCACCATTATGACCGATAAAGCCGTATATATCACCAGGTTCAACTACTAGATTAAGGTTATCTACTGCTTTTTTACCGCCTTTATAAGTTTTACTAAAGTTTTTAATAACTAACATTCTTCCACCCCACACCTTCTCATTTTAGTAAGTCTAAATGCAATACATATATAAATGCTTGTTTTGTCTGTATGTAGCCCCTTTATAAATGCTTATTAAGTTTATAATTCTTGTATGTAATAATACTATGTATTACACCAAATATTAAGGTGGGTATCATAGCAATATAATTATGTAACCAATATTCTGAAGCTAAAAAATACAATACTGGAACGATTGCTAGTCCTTCAATCATAATGATATGTTTTATATTCATGATATAAAATATCCATAATCCATAATACATTAGCAGAAATGTAACAATAAGAATTACAACCGGATTATGGAAGGAGGAATCTTTTTTATTCACTATAAAAATTAGTAAAAAGATGAATATTATTTGGGTACTATGTTCCAAAACGTCTAATAATCTGTTAGTGCTATCGGGTATCTGTGCCTCTTTCTTTTGGGTCTTAAAATAATATAAATTTGGTAACATAGCCAAAGCAAAAATCAATAAACCTTTCCAGGAAAAATTGAAAATATAGTCCATAAGTAAGCTCCATTATCTTAGGTATTTTTCTACTATTTTACCATAATAGGTATCATAATCCAATGGGGCATTTCAGGTAAAGACATATAAAAATGTCAAATTTATATGTTTTATATTCCTAAGTTAGAGCCTGGCAAATTCATTTTTCTCCTTTGCTTCTCTTCTTCTCATTTATTCTTATTGATAATAACGAGACAGG
>DALYNO010000089.1:0-10261 GCA_031975295.1 Anaerocolumna sp.
ATGAGTACCTTAATATAATGTTCCAGTGAATGACTGGAACGATACCTTTTTCTCTTCATAACATGCCTCCAAGTTCTGAGAATGCGTGTTTGCATTCATGCTCAGAATACAAACTTTTGTGTGAAAGTGTTATCTTTCAGCAGCATCAAATTCTTTCGTGTTTTATTGGTAAATACGTGAATTCCTTCCGTAGTTTCTTTCTTTTTCTTATCATTATTATACAAGAATAGGCTTGTTTATACTAGCGATTTTATAAGAATGACTAAAAAGTGCTAGCTTTAAGACGGAATAGTTCTATAGACCCTCGTTAAATTGTGATAAGATTCTAGTAAAGGAGGGTACAAAATGAAAAAATTATCAAGTAGCACCAGGAGTACTTCTATGAGAAGAGGAATAAAAAGGAGTATACCCTTATATCTACTTTTACTACCATCTGCCGTGCTTTTATTTTGCTTTGCATATTTACCTATGTATGGTCTCGTTATTGCATTCAAAGATTATGCACCTGGGCTTGGGATTATGGGGAGTCCCTGGGTAGGGTTTAAACATTTTATTAAGTTTTTTAATTCATATCAATTTGAGCTTACTCTTAAGAATACATTATCCATTAGTATTTATGGAATTATAGTAGGTTTTCCACTTCCAATTGCGTTAGCCTTATTGTGTAATCAAATTAAAAATCAGAAGTTTAAAAAAGTGTTTCAGGTTACAACCTATTTACCTCACTTTATTTCAACAATGGTAATGTGTGGTCTGATTCTCATCTTTTTATCACCAAGCAGCGGTATAATAGCCAACTTCTTTAAATTGTTTCATATACAATTGCCTAACTTTATGGCAAGTATACCTGCCTTTAAACATGTGTATGTATGGAGCGATATTTGGCAGCATTTGGGGTGGGATAGTATTATATATTTAGCTGCATTATCAGCAATAGATCCAACATTTTATGAAGCAGCTACCATTGATGGTGCTACCACCATGCAAAAGGTCAGATATATTGATATACCACTTATTTTATCCACTGCTATGATTTTATTAATACTTAGAGCAGGCGGTATATTAAGTATTGGATTTGAAAAAGTCCTTCTATTACAAAATACCCAGAATGCTATGGGAAGTGAAATTATATCTACTTATGTTTACAAAGTTGGTATGCAAAGCTTTCAATATAGTTTGTCAACAGCCATTGGTCTTTTTAATACTGTAGTTAATTTTGCAGTACTTTTAGTTGTCAACTGGTTTTCGAAGAAGACAACAGGTACGGGCTTAATTTAAACGGCAAGGGGATAAACTGCCCCGGATTGCAAAAATTGAGAAAGGCATGGTTATTTTATGAGTAAAAAAAGAGCAAAACCCATGAAGATGAAGAAGAGCCGTCAGGAAAAAGCAGTTAATTTTATCATACATTTTATTGCTGTTATTATGATATTAGCCATTATTTATCCGCTATGGTTTATTATTATCGCATCCTTTAGTAATCCAGCGGATGTTGCTAATGGAAATGTATGGATTTGGCCAAAGAAATGGGTAGTTGACGGATATAGAGAATTATTTAAAGTATCTGCTATTTGGCGTAGTTATGCAAATACAATTATGTATACAGTGGCTGGCACCTTCTTTGCATTGTTAGTTAATATTACTGCAGGGTATGCGATGTCCAGAAAAGATATGGTAGGCAGAAAATGGATTAACTATTTCTACATCATACCAATGTTTATTAGTGGGGGGTTAATCCCAATTTATCTTATTGTAAAGGATTTTAATTTAATTGATACCATATGGGTGATGATTGTACCCTTTTCAGTATCAACCTACAATATTATTGTAGCCAGAACATTTTTTAACAGCAGTTTACCGGAAGGTTTATGGGAATCCGCACAAATTGATGGTTGCGGCACCATAAGATATTTTCTGCAATTTGTTTTACCCTTATCCAAAGCCATTATTGCGGTGATTGGATTATGGACAGCAGTAGGCATATGGAATTCCTGGTTTAATTCTTTAATCTATTTACAAAGCGAGAATTTACAGCCATTGCAGCTACTGCTTAGAAGAATACTGATATCAAATCAGTCCCTGCTTGGAGCTGCTACAGGAGAAATGGCATCTGAGCTGAGAAGATTATCTGAAATGATGAAGTATGCATCCATTGTTGTATCTACCGTTCCGATTTTGTGCTTGTATCCTTTTTTACAAAAGTACTTTAATCAGGGCGTTATGATAGGAGCTATTAAAGAATAACAGGAATTGCCGTTAAAGCGGCAGAGGGAGGTTTTTATGTTTAAAAAAGCGGTAAGCATCATGGTTTTGACAGCGATGTTAGCAGTGACATTAACTGGTTGTGGGGGAAAAGGGAAAGAGGCAAATACGGATACAACAAAACCTACTACTACAGAAACCACAGGAAGTGAACCAACAAAATCTGAAACTGCAGAAGCACAGGCTTTTAAAGTAGCTACTGTTCGTTGGGCAGACTGGGGTGAAGCATATCATGAGGGCTTTGTTGATACTGCGGCAGAAAATGCAGGCATCAAAGTAAACTGGGAAACAATATTAAATTCTGACTGGGGTGATAAAAAAGCAGTATTAATGGCTGGTGGTGATTTACCAGATGCATTTTTAGGTTCTATTTGCTTCTCAGCAGCAGAAATAGCATCTAATCAGAGCTCCTTTATTGCGCTGGATGAATATATTGATGCCAATATGCCTAACTTTAAAGCAATACTTGAGAAAGACCCTACAATGAAAGCGCTGGCAACTTCTTCAGACGGACATATTTATGGACTGCCAAGTAAAAAACCTTGCAGACCAGTAGTTGCAAATCAAATGTTTATTAACCAGACTTGGCTTACTAACTTAGGTTTGACCATGCCACAAACATATGAAGAATATTATAATGTTTTAAAAGCTTTTAAAGAACAAGATGCTAATGGAAACGGTGATCCTAACGATGAAATCCCATATGGTCAGGGTTATGCAGATTCAACTATGTTTTTCTTACTTCCTTTTGGTATGACAATTGGTGCAGATAACACATATTTAATGTCAGTAAAAGATGGTGCACCTGCATATTTGCCTACACTAGATTCTTATCGTGAAGGTATTAAATGGATGAACAAAGCCTACAGTGAAGGATTAATTGATCCTGAACTTTACACACAGGATACATCCATGCGTGATGCAAAGCTTATGAACGAAACAGCATTAGTAGGTTCTGCACCTGGTTGGACAGCAGATGCTACTTTTGGTCCTAACTCTTCTCAGTATACAGGTTTAACAGCATTACAAGGTCCAGATGGAGAACGTTACGTTTCTTCTGACCCTGAACACTGGAACTACAGCAGAAATGAATTTATGATTACTTCTGCTTGCGAAGATCCAGCTGCTCTTCTTCGCTGGATGGATCAATTCTATACAGAAGATGCTTCTATTCAGACATTTTATGGTTCCTTTGGTGTAGGTGTTGAAAAATCTGGTGAAACTTACAACTTACTACCTCCAACAGATGGAAATTCTGCGGATACTTTTGCTTGGATTAGTTCACTTCGTGATTTTGGACCTAAATATGTGGAAGAAGGCTTTAATGAAAAAGTTAATTTACCAACAGACAGTGGTGATGGTTTAAAACTTCAGCTAGATAAAGATTTAAAACAATATGCAAAACCTGCATATCCAAATGTTAGTTATACCAACGAACAGTTAAATGATCTATCAATCCTTTACCTTGATATTAGTTCTTATGTAACTACAATGCAGGCTAAATGGGTTACTGAAGGTGGTATTGATGAAGAATGGAATACCTATTTAGATACCTTAAAGCAAATGGGATATGATGATTTTATGAAGATTCAATTAGATGCATATAATAATTATCAGGCTAACGCTAAGTAAATAGAAACAATATAATGGTAAGTTAGAAAAGAGAACTGATTACTTTGTAAGCCTAAGTTCTCTTTTCTGCTTCCTAATGAAGGATTCGTACAATAGAGGAAGTGGAGTTAACATGCAAGGAAAAATCAAAGATTATAAAGTAAATCAACAAGACATTATGATAACATTTGAAATGGGAATGGGTACTATTTCAGTTATAAACGACCAATTAATTCGTGTCTTTTCAAAAAATGATCCTAGTGGGAAGTCTAAAGCAATTGAACATTTGGAATATTTAAATACAGAATTTTGTGTTGCCATGGAACATGACATTTTAATTATAAGAACTGATAAACTGATAGTGAGGATATATGAGGATTTCTATGTAGACTTTTATAAGACAGATGGAACTGTTTTATGCAAGGATTATAGAGGAAAGAGAACACCCCGCCTTTTATTAAGCGAGGATTTAATTGCCCTTATGGCTAAGGAAGGTCATCAAGTTAAAAATGAAATAAGGGACTATAAGATTCAAGTTGTAAAGGAATTAGAAGGTGATGAATATTTTTACGGGCTAGGTGACAGGACAGGATTTTTAAATAAAAGAGGTTACGATTATGAAATGTGGAATACAGATGAACCGGCTCCACAAGTAGATAGTTTTAAGATCTTATACAAAACAATTCCGTTTCTGATTACATTAAAAAGCAATTATGTTTGTGGAATATTCTTTGATAATACCAATCGTTCTTACTGGGATATGGGAAAAGAAAGCAGTGAATACTTTTATTTTTCTGCAGATGCAGGCAATCTTGACTATTACTTTATGGCCGGTGAGAATATCCGTCAGGTTGTAAAAGCATATACCTGGCTTACAGGCAGGGTACACAGACCTCAGTTGTGGAGCCTAGGTTACCATCAATCAAGATGGGGATATGAAACGGAGGGTGATATCAGAAAACTTGCCTCTGATTTAAGAGCAAATAATATTCCCTGTGATACCATCCATTTAGATATTGATTATATGGAGAGATACAAAGTCTTTACATGGAATAAAACTGCTTATGATGACCCCAAAAAATTAATAAAGGACTTGGATAAAGAAGGATTTAAGATTGTAACAATAATTGATCCAGGTGTTAAGGTAGAAAAAGGTTATAAAGTCTATGAGGAGGGAGTCAATAATAACTATTTTGTCACATCACCAGAGGGGGAAATTTATGTAAATCAAGTGTGGCCAGGTGATTCTGTCTACCCTGACTTTGGAAGAAGGAACGTAAGGCAGTGGTGGTCAGATAATCATAAATTTCTTCTGGATTACGGTGTTCGCGGCGTGTGGAATGATATGAATGAACCTGCAAGTTTTCAGGGTGAAATCCCTGAAGATATTGTTTTCTATGATGAAGATAGAGCCACCACGCATGGAGAAATGCACAATGTATATGGGCATTTTATGTCTATGGCCACCTATGAAGGGTTAAAAAAATATGATAAACGGCGTCCCTTTGTAATAACAAGGGCTTGTTATGCAGGCAGTCAGAAATATACCACAGGCTGGACCGGTGATAATCATAGTATATGGGCACATCTTCAAATGGCTGTACCTCAGTTATGTAATTTAGGGTTAAGTGGTATGAGTTATGTAGGGACGGACATTGGAGGTTTTGGTTCTGATACTACACCGGAACTTTTAACCAGGTGGGTACAATTAGGGTGTTTTTCTCCTTTATTTAGAAATCATGCAAACAAGGGAAGTATCTATCAGGAACCTTGGCAATTTGGGAAGGACATAATGGATATATACCGCAACTACGTAGAATTAAGATACCGTTTACTACCATATTTCTATGATTTGTTTGTAGCGGGTGAACAAACAGGTCTTCCAGTAATGGGTCCTCTAGTACTTTACTATCAGTCTGACATACAAGTAAGAGAGATAAATGATGAGTTTCTGGTAGGTGAACATATTTTAGTGGCCCCCGTGGTGATGCAGGGAGCCAGAAACCGTATGGTTTATCTGCCTAAGGGTGTTTGGACCAATTATCATACCAATGAATTAGTAGAAGGTGATAAATATATCATAGCCGATGCACCTCTTGAGATATGTCCCATATACATGAAGGAAGGAGCTATTATCCCCAATTATCCTGCCCAGCAATATGTAGGTGAGAAGGAGATCACATCCCTAATTCTGGATATATATGAGGGTGAAGGTTCCTATACCCATTATCAGGATGATGGAGAGAGCTTTGATTATGAAAAGGGTATCTTTAATGCGTATAAATTCACTATTACAAAGGAGCATGTTTTTAGTGCAGAGCTTGTTCATGAGGGATTTGAAAAAGTCTATGACTCATTCGTGGTTTTATATAAAGGGAAGGAAATCTTGGTACCTTTTCAGGGTAAAGTTAAAATGAAGTTGCAATAAGACTGGGTTCAGCGTCTATAAATACGTATATCACAATAGTTCAAGGAAAGGTGCCATAATTCTTCTCATAAATGAGTAGGTAAAGCTTTTAGCTTATGGCACCTTTTTACATAACAGCAATAGATTGTCGAAAGACAGGAGAGATAGAGAATAAAATTAAGTGAAAGAAAGGCAGCCACAGAAAGTTCTTTCATTCTTTTTTGTGGCTATAATGCAGATTGCATTATGTAGTGGTGGTATAGATATGAAAGGAAAAAATAGAGTTGTAATTACCATATCAATTTGTTTAGTCATTACAGTATCATTATGGGCAATCTATGTTGTTAAGCACTATAATGCAAAGGAAAATGCTGTTTATTTCAGAGAAGAAGCTTATGTTTTTGATAATACTTATACTTATGGAGTGAGTGTAAATAAGACTGGGGATTATGCAGTAGAAATACAGGGAAGTCATTCAAAGGATAAGAGTATTAAAGTCAATGGAGTTGTACAATCACAAGTGGATGGCAAAAGGATTATACTTCATTTAAATAAAGGAATCAATAGTATCACCTTTGAAAATGGTCAAGATATAAAGAAACTCATTATAAAAGGGGTTGGTAAAAGAGAAAAATTTGGTTCATATGTAACTTACGATTCCTATGAGGCAGAAAAATGTGAAACTAACGGTACAATAAGTGATAATAGTCGAATATACAGAGAATTTGCAAGTGAAGCATCAGAAAGAGGATATGTATCCTTAGATAAGACGGGGGATTATGTAGCACTACAGTTAAAGCATGATACCAATGCTTTCGTAATAAGATATAGTATTCCTGATAGCAATGATGGTAAAGGGTTAACGGAAACCTTAAGTCTGCAATTAGATGGGGATAACCAGACAATAGAAGTCACATCCAAGTACAGTTGGGTCTATGGAAATTTCCCTTGGAACAATGATCCTAAGACGGCTAATCAGGGAGGTCCCCATATGTTCTTTGATGATGCGAGAATCAAGCTAGATAAGACCTATAAGGCAGGAACAACATTAAAAATATTCAGAGAGGCGGATAATAAGGCTGCCTACTATCTTATCGATTGTATTGAGACAGAAGAACTTGAAGAGCCCCTTGGCGAGCCTTTTAATGGACTCAATGTTATGGATTTTGGTGCAATTCCAAATGATGGAGAAGACGATGCTAAGGCAATCTCTGATTGTATCACTGAAGCAGTTAAATTGAACATGGAAGTATATATTCCAGCAGGTGTATTTGAGATTAGTAATCCAGTATTTATTCATGGTATTGTGCTAAAGAATAATAATATCACCCTAAGAGGTGCCGGTATGTGGCATACCATACTCCATGGTAATGCAGCAGCCTTTGCCATAAGAGCAGGCAATATCTCTTTATATGATTTTTCTCTCCTAGGGGAAGTAACCAGTCGTAAAGACTCTATTGATCCGCCTGCCATTTCCATGGTAACTCCGGTAAAGGGAATGGAAAATGTTACAATACAGAATATTTGGATGGAGCACTGGAAGGTGGGCATATGGGCAGATGTAACCAATGGCATGCATATAGTAGGCTGTCGCATACGTAATACTTATGCAGATGGTATTAATCTTTGCGCTGGAACTTCTCATAGTGTTATAACTCAAAATGATATTCGTAATACGGGGGATGATGCAATTGCCATGTTTAACAGGGGTGTCTTAGAAGTGAATAATAAAGTGTTGTATAATACTGTATCACTGCCTTGGCTTGCGAATAATATTGCCCTTTATGGTGGTAAAGATATAGTAATAAAAGGCAATTGGCTTAAAGATACCATATGCTTTGGAGCAGGTATTAATATAAGTACGAATTTTAAACCTCAAGTATTTGAAGGCACTATATTGGTGGAAGAGAATAAACTGGAACGTTGTGGCAGCAGAGAAAATAACATCAATGCGGATTATGGCGCAATATGGATGAATACGGTTGACGGATACAATAATCAGGCAAATTGCATCATAAGAAATAATGAGATACTGGATAGTACCTATCAGGGAATTTCCTTTTTTAATAATGGTTTGATAGAGAATATGTTGATTGAAGATAATGTAATCTCACATACTGGTACATATGGAATTGAAGTGGGGAAAGAAGCAAAGGGATTTGTTGTGATGGGTAAAAACCAGATAAAGAATACAAAAAGTGGGGAAGTAAATACCAATGATAATATTCAATTTGAAATAAGAAAGAAGTAACCTATAAAATGAGGAGTGGCCGAAGCAAATTGTTAAATTTGTCTCGGCCTAATTTGAAAACATCTACTAAAAAGTAGTCTGGTTTTTTCTATGAAATAATCTTAATCTATTGTGCTTAACTACCATATGTTGATAAAAATTCTCGCAATTTTCATATCTTTCAGAAGCGATCCAACTAGCTGGTTCTTTGGTGTTATATTTCATGAGATCTAAGTATAAATTTGTGCTGCCAATATACATATGATAACCTCCTTCTAACATTCACGCTCTCGGATTAGTTCCTTGTTATGTTTATATTATACGTATTAATTGACATTTTGTATATGATCTGCTAGTCTGAATATATTAAAAGAAATATGTATCCTAAGCACAAAACAAATGTTCGACACCATCTGGAAGAGAATAACATTTTTTATTTAAATGGAAGAGGAGATTATAGAAAATGGCAGTACGTTTCTGGGAACTTTATGAAGAAACAAAAGATGTATTTAAACTTAAAATAATAGCAGGAAAGGCTGGTATGGATACTGTAGTCAGCTGGGTCCATATGCTAGAAGATGAGACCATAGTATCTAGATTTCATGGAGAAGAACTGGCAATTACAACAGGGATGAAAGCTGGCAGGCCAGGATGGCTTCTAAATCTGGTACAAGAAATGTCTAAGGATGATTGCGCTGGTATTATTATTAATACTGGAATGTATTTGTTTCAGATTCCGGAGGAAGTAATTAACTGGTGTGAGGAACATAATTTTCCACTCCTTGTCATGCCGTGGGAATTCTCCATTACAGAACTAATCCAAGCTTATTGCATGCGAATCATTGATCAGAAACAATTTGAGAGAAAAATTGGCAATGCCTTTAGAGAGGTAATGCAAGGATTTTATAATGAGGAGGATATCAGACAAGTATTAGGAGACAGATATGATTTAGAAGGTACATTTCAGGTATATTGCATTAGCGTCAAAAGGACTATGGAGGATGAACTTAGTTTTAATCAAGCCATTATTAAACTGGAGAACTTATTTGGTTTATTTAAAGGCAATGACAAAATCAATACTTCCTACGGTCTTATCCGTATGGAGGATTTTATAGCACTTATCATCAATAATAGAAAAGAAAAGCAGTACATGGAACTCCCGGGACTTATTGCCCAGAGTTTTTCTTTCTTTGTAAATGAAAAGCGCTTTTACTTAGGAATTGGTCCCTGTATTACGCATATTAAAAATCTCTCCTCCAGTTATAAAAAAGCTAGAACTGCCATGAAGATGTCCGTAGGAACTGGAAGAGAAGTGATTAACTTTGAAGAAATGGGTTTCTTTAAGATACTCTTTTCTGTAGAGGATACGGAAGTTCTTACTAGTTATGGGACAGAAATGTTAGGCGCCTTAGAAGAATATGATAAGAACCATGGGTCTACTTATGTAGATACTCTCAGAAGTTATATTAAAAATGACAGAAGTTTGATTCGTGTGGCAGAAGAAACCTTTACCCATAGAAATACTGTCAATTATCGTATGCAAAATATAAAGAGTATTTTAGGCAGTGAGCTAAGTAATGCAGAGGAATTGTTCCCCTATCAGGTTGCCTTTTACATTAGGGATATGAGCAAAAAGATGACAAGAATAGAGTAAACGCAATCAAAAACTTCATAGGAACAAATGTAATATATTATCTTATGAGTTGCCCGACAAAAGCCCTATTATATAAATTTTCATTGGCAATTTGTAC